>NZ_JBYCLE010000503.1:0-8199 GCF_057473765.1 Mycobacterium sp. TH-M106
TCAGCGCGATGCCCATGAAGACCGCCCCGAAGTTGAGGAAGGTCATGATGTACTGCGGCTGGGTGGGGGAGTTGCCCATGGGGTTGGCGACGCCGAAACCGGGTTTGGAGCCGGGCACGGTCAGCACCACCAGGCCGACGATGAAGGGCAGCGCCGCCAGGAAAATCGTGTACCCGCGATCGGAGAGGACCAGCCGCACCTGGCGTCGCGCGATCGTCGACAACTGCTTGCCGGTGCTGGTGCCGGTCGGCTTGCCGAGGTCGGCGGGCGGGGTTTCGGCGACCGCCACAGCGGCGCGTTGGCGGCCCTCGCGCTCCAGGAAACGGCGGTTGGCCGCGTCGGGGTCGGCACCGACGTTGGCGAAGATGTCGGCCCAATTCCGGGTTCCCAGCGCCGCCTCCACCTGGCCGGGCGGGCCGAAGAACGCCGTTTTTCCGCCGGGTGCCACCAGCAGGATCTGGTCGCAGACGTCGAGGTAGGACACCGAGTGCGTCACCACGATCACCACGCGACCGGCGTCGGCAAGCTGCCGCAGCATCAGCATGACCTGGCGATCCAGCGCCGGGTCCAGACCCGAGGTCGGCTCGTCGAGGATCAGCAGCGACGGCCCGGTCAGCAACTCCAACGCCACCGATGCGCGTTTGCGCTGGCCGCCGGAGAGTTTGTCCACCCGGGTGTCGGCGTGCTCGGTGAGCTCCAGTTCCTTGAGCACCTCGGCGACGGCCTGGTCGCGGTCGGTCTTGCTGGTGTCGGGTGGCAGCCGCAGCTCAGCGGCGTAGCCCAGCGCCTGCTTCACCGTCAGCTGGCGATGCACCACGTCGTCTTGCGGGACCATGCCGATCCGGTTGCGCAGCGACGCGTACTCGGTGTGGATGTTGTGGCCCTCGAAGGTGACCGAACCGGTGGTGGGGTGGGTGTATCCGGCGATCAGCCTGACCAGCGTCGTCTTCCCCGCGCCCGACCCGCCGACGACAGCGGTCAGGGTGCCGGGCCGGGCGTTCAGTGAGATGTCGTTGAGCAGCCGCTTGCCGCCCGCGACGTCGAAGCAGACGCCGTGGACCTCCAGGCCGCCGGTGCGCGTCGCGGCCTCGGTGCGGCGCACCAGGGTGCCGCCGGTGAACGTCAGGTCGACGTTGCCGATGGTGACCACGTCGCCTTCGGTGAGGATGGCCGACCCGATCTGGACCCCGTTGACGAACGTCCCGTTGATGCTGCGGTTGTCGCGGATCTCGGTGCCCCGCGGTGTCGGGACCAGCATCGCGTGATGCCGCGAGGCCAACACGTCGGAGACGACGATGTCGTTGTCGGTGGCGCGGCCGATGGCCAGTGTCCCGGACGGCACCTCGGCGGACCCGGGGCGCAAGATCTGAAGCATCTTCGTCGCGAGGTTCGACTCTTCCGGTGGCCGGATCACCTGAGCCGCCACCGGCGCCCGTCCGGTCGCCGCTGACGGTGGGGGTGCCGTGTTTGCTGCGGGGGTGTAGACGCGCGGCTGCAGCACCGGCTGGGGCGGCTGGGGCGGCTGGGGCGGCCGTGAATAGGGTGGCGGCCCCGGGGGCGCGCCGCCAGGCGCGCGCACCGGTGGTACCGGGGACGGATGATGCGCCAGCGGGGATGACCAGTCGGCGGCGGGCTGGGCGATTCGCATCGACGTCGTTCGCGGCGGCCGGCCGGCCTGCCCCAGGTCTTGTCCCACCTCGAAGCAGAGCAGCGGCCCGTCGGGGTTGCCCAGGTTGACGCGCTGGCCGTCGTGGATCTCGACCACCGGTACCCGCTGGCCGTGGACGAACACCCCGTTCAGCGACCCGTTGTCGATCGCCATCCACCTGCCGCGGTCGAAGCGCAGCAGCAGGTGCGCGCGGGAGACCAACGGGTGCGCGACGCGGACGTCGGCACGCAGATCCCGGCCGACGACAACGTCATGACCTGCGGCGAACGTGCTCTGCGACCCGTCGCAGGAAACGGTCAGCACCGGCGGAACTGGTTGACTCATCGGCCCAACTGTATCGGCTGTGCGACGGTGGATCCCGTCAGCAGCTGTCCGGCGCGCCGGTGACCACGCAGTGGGTGCTCTTCTAGCCCAGCCCTAGCCCAGCCCTGGCCCGCCCTAGCCCAGCCCTAGCCCCAATACGTTCAGTTAAGGCTAACAAGGGTGTAATTTGTGGGGTATGCCTCCGCGCAATGCTGCCGAGAACTGATATCGTTAGCGCGATATCGGAGGTATTCATGGAGCAGATCTTGATCCGCAACCTTCCTGAGGGGACTAAGGCTGCGTTGCGTGTGCGCGCTTCGCGTCACCATCACTCCGTCGAAGCGGAAGCCCGCGCGATCCTGACTGCGGGATTGTCGGGCGAAGACGTCCCCATGTCGGTGCTGATCGCTGCCGACACCGGCCATGACATCGACTTCGAGCCCGAACGTCTCGGCCTGACCGCCCGCACCGCAGAACTGTGACGTACGTGCTGGACACCAACGTGGTGTCCGCCTTACGTGTGCCGGGACGCAACCCCGTCGTACAGGCATGGGCGGACTCTGTGCCCGTCTCCGACCAGTTCGTGACGGCGACAACGCTGGCCGAGATCGAGCGCGGTGTGATTGCCAAGGAACGAACCGATCCGCCCCAGGGTGAGCACCTGCGGCGCTGGTTCGAGGACAAGGTGCTGCGTGTTTTCGCCCGCCGGGTGCTGTCGTTCGATCTGTCCGCGGCTCGAATCCTGGCCGCCTACCGGGTGCCGGAGCACTCTCCCTACGACGACGCGCTGATCGCGGCCGTCGCTCAAGCCGCCGGCAAGATCGTCGTGACCCGCAACACCCGACACTTCGAACCGCTAGGGGTGCCATGCCTGGACCCCTGGAGCGATCGGTAACGGATCGCTTAGTTCGCCCTAGCCCAGCCCTAGCCCAGCCCTAGCCCAGCCCTAGCCCGCCCTAGCCCAGCTCTAGCCTGATGTCAGAATGGCGGGCATGGGTGCGATCACGTTGGACGGCAAGGCCACGCGCGACGAGATCCTCGCCGACCTCAAGCAACGGGTTGCCACGCTGGCCGCCTCGGGGCGGACCCCCGGCCTAGGCACCGTCCTGGTCGGCGACGACCCCGGGTCGCAGAGCTACGTCCGGGGCAAGCACTCCGACTGCGCCAAGGTCGGCATCACCTCGATCCGCCGCGACCTGCCCGCCGACGTCAGCACCGACCGACTCAACGCGACCATCGACGAGCTCAACGCCAACCCGGACTGCACCGGCTACATCGTTCAACTGCCGCTGCCCAAGCACTTGGACGAGAACGCGGCGTTGGAGCGCGTCGACCCGACCAAAGACGCCGACGGGCTGCATCCGAGGAATCTGGGCCGGCTGGTGCTCGGCACCCCGGCACCGTTGCCGTGCACCCCGCGCGGCATCGTGCACCTGCTGCGGCGCTACGGCATCGAGATCGCCGGCGCCCACGTGGTGGTGATCGGCCGCGGTGTCGCCTCCGGGCGCCCGTTGGGCCTGCTGCTCACCCGGCGTTCGGAGAACGCCACGGTGACGTTGTGCCACACCGGAACTCGGGATCTGGCCGCAATGACGCGGCAGGGCGACATTGTCGTCGCCGCGGCCGGGGTGCCGCACCTGCTGACCGCCGACATGGTGCGGCCCGGCGCAGCGGTGGTCGACGTCGGGGTCAGCCGCACCGCCGACGGGCTGGTCGGCGACGTGGCGCCGGACGTCTGGGAGGTCGCCGGTCACGTGTCGCCCAACCCCGGCGGCGTGGGGCCGCTGACCCGGGCGTTCCTGCTGACCAACGTCGTCGAACTCGCCGAGGGCGGGTGCTGATGACGCGCCGGGTGGTCGCCGAACAGTGGCCCACACTGTCGGTGGTGCTGGTCTTCGCGGCGGCTTTCGTGTTGGCGGGCGCGAATTACTGGCGCCGCGGCTCGTTGTTGATCGGCATCGGAGTGGGGGTCGCGGCGATGCTGCGGCTGGTGCTGTCCGACGGGCGGGCCGGGTTGCTGGTGGTGCGCAGCAAAGGGATCGACTTCGTCACCCTGGCCACGATGTCGGCGATGATGCTCTACGCCGCCTCGACCATCGACCCGCTGGGGACCAGGTAGAGTCCGCGGTTCAACCGCCCGGCCGGGCGCCGGAGCCGGTCACAGACCGGCCAGGCCGGAAAGGTCCGGAACCCCTGGGACACCGGGGATTTGGGGCAGGCTGGACACGTTGCCGCTGGTGATCGAATCCACCACCTGCGGGCAGTACGTCGACAACGCGATGCTGGTGAACATCCCCGCCATCCCCGGCGAAATGCCGCCGATGCCGGGGACGCTGGACACCACGGAGGATAGTGGCTGGCTGCCGTCTTCCAGCGTCGAGCAGAGGGATTGGCCCAGGGAGACCGCGCTTCCCGGATCGCCGTAGTTGATCCCCGCGCTGCTGAGGGAGCTGAGGAAGTTGTTGTCGGCCAAGTCGGCCTGCGCGAGCGGGGCCAAGGCCGCGGTGGCTGCGGCCAGTGTGGTGGCTAGCACGGCGGCGGCTGCCGCCGGTGTGCGGAGTGGTGCGTGCATGGTTTGAGTCCCCCTTCGGAACCGTGTCTTCAGCGCTCGGAGTGGCACTGTGGTGAGCAACGCTACAAACGATGGTCGACCACGGTCACGTCGACGACACGGCGTGGTGAAAATTCGGGCACGGTGCTGCTCTGAAGGCAGTTATCTTGGAGGGCGCCCGGTTTCGAGCACACCGGGCGGCGAAGGTGCCCGCAGGGTCACGCCCGCGTCGATGACTTGGTGAAACGACTTATACTGTTTTATACATCTCGTCTGTATAAGGTGGTATAAATTCTCCATGCAGCCAAGCCCTTACACTCCTGGCCAGGTTGCCACGACGATCCCTGGCCGAGAGGCCCAAATCGAGGCGATGCGAGAACGGCTGGGCTAGGCCGGGCTAGGTCGGCCAATTCCATCGGCTAGCAGGCCGCATCCGAGTCGACGTCGGGCCCCGGGGCGTAGGCAAGACCAGCCTCCTGCGAACAATGCAGATGGACGCCAGGGCAGCAGGCTTCGAGTGCGTGTGGGTCACGGCGGGCGATGGGCCGTTCTTACCCGCACTGACCGACGGGTTCGAGCAACTAGCTACCAGCTGGAAGGGCCGAGCCGGTGAAACGGTGTTGGCTGCGTTGAAGACGCTCAGGGTCTCGATAGGTGGAATCTCCGTTGGCACCGGCGTTGAGAATGGACCTGGCTCGACGCGTCGCACGAGCGCTGGCCGCGCGCTCCAGGATGTCATCGTTCCCGTAGGCAGGCAGGTGGCCAAGCATCACCCGGGGCTGGTGCTCTTCGTCGATGAAATCCAGTCAGCCGACCCCGACGGCCTGCGAGCGTTGGGGTATGCCTGGCAGCACATGCAGTCAGAGGCAGCCGATCTCCCCGCCGTGGTGTTCGCCGCAGGGCTGAGCCACTCACAAGATGTCATCACCAGCGCCGTCAGCTTCGGTGAGCGGTTTCACTACAACCACCTCGGCGGCCTAGATGACGCCGCCGCACGATCCGCTCTCGTGGTGCCCGCCCGCAGCATCGGCGTTCGGTGGGATAGCAGCGCACTTGACGCGGCACTTGGGAAGGCGCAAGGCTACCCGTACTTCATCCAACTTATCGGCGAGCACATGTGGCAGGCGGCCGGCTACCCCGACCCGGACGCTGTGCTGACGGCGGAGAACTTCCAACGGGCCGCCCAGTTGTTCGACTCCTCCCGACACGATTTTTTCCGGGCTCGCTGGGTGAAGGCGTCTGCCCGTGAAGCCGAGTTGCTCACCGCCATAGCGTCTCTCGGCAATGGACCGCAACGGAGAATGGACGTAGCTCGTGTACTGGGTGTCTCCACGAGGGCGATCAGCATGGCCCGAAGTTCGTTGATGGACAAGGGATTAATCGAGGCCACCAGACACGGCTACCTGAGCTTCACCGCACCCGGCTTCGCGCAGTTTGTCCGCGAACAAACTGGCGTGGGCCCTGCAGGCTGACCACGACAGCCCTCCAGGAGCGCTGTAAAAGCGGCCTGCCGCAATGTTCCGCTCGCTTCGCCGGTGCTCCTCTGGACTCATCGCGATGGGCTGATCGCCCGCACACATGCTGTGACGTAGGGCAGCGCCAAGCCGTCGGCGTGGGCCAGCGCCGGATGGGTGGCCAGCAATTCGCGGACTCGGTCCAAGGTTTTGGTGCGCACCTCGGCCGGCGAGGTGATGCAGTAGCTGCGCGAGGCCACCAGGTCGATAAGTGCTTGGCGAGTCAGGTAACTCGTCCACTCCACGCGATGGTCCTCGATGCCGGCGAACGGATCGGGAAGGGTCACGCCCGCGTCGATGACGTCGCGGGCGTCCTCGCGGCCGATGATGCGGCCCAGTTCCTTGACCCAGCCCAGCCGTTCGTCGCGGGTGTTCCACACCAGCCCCAGCCACCCGCCCGGCCGCAGCACCCGAAGCACCTCGGGAACCGCTCGCGCCGGGTCGAACCAGTGCCAGGCCTGCGCCACCAGGACGGCGTCGACGCTGTTGTCCGGCAACGGAATCTGTTCGGCTGTGCCCAGCAGAGCCGGAGTGGCCGGCAGCGCGGCGCGCAGCACCTCCAGCATCTCGGGTATGGGGTCGACGGCCACCACATGCAGCCCGCGTTCGACCAGCCGGGCAGTCAGCTTGCCGGTGCCCGCACCCAGGTCGAGCACGTCGCGGGCGACGTCCGGCAGCAGCCAGTCGATCGCTTCCGGCGGGTACGACGGCCGGCCGCGCTCGTAAGCGGCCGCCTGCGAGCCGAACGACAGCGAGCGGTCCTGGCGGGAACGCGTCACCGCTAGCGTTCCGATTCGCTCAAATCGAGGGTCTGACCGAGCAATTCGCCGATCGCGCCGGTCTCCAGCAGGAAGCCGTCGTGGCCGTAGCCCGAGTCGACCACTTGCAGCCCGTCGCAGCCGGGCAGCAGATCGGCCAGCTCCGCCTGCAGGCGAAGCGGATACAGCCGGTCGGAGGTGATGCCGGCCACCACCGCCGGGACCGGGCAGCCGCGCAACGCCGCGGCGACCCCGCCGCGGCCGCGGCCGACGTCGTGGCTGTTCAACGACTCGGTCAGGGTCACGTAACTGCCCGCGTCGAACCGGGACACCAGCTTGTCGCCTTGGTACTCCAGGTAGCTTTGCACCGCGTAGCGGCCACCGGCGGCCGGATCCTCGCCGTCCTGGGCGGTGTTGGTGAACCGGTTGTCCAGTTCGGGTTCGCCGCGGTAGGTCAGGTGCGCGACGCGGCGGGCGATCGCTAGGCCGGTATCGGGTGCGCGGCCGGTGCCGTGGTAGTCGCCGCCCTGCCAGTTCGGGTCGGCCTTGATGGCGGCGATCTGGGTGGTCTGGGTGCCGATTTGGTAGGCGGTCGCACGCGCGTTGGCTGCGAGCAGCAGGCCCGAGCGGACTCGGTCGGGATGGCCGATCATCCACTCCAGCGCCCGTGCGCCGCCCATCGACCCGCCCACCACGGCCGCGACTTCGCGAATGCCCAGCGCGGCCAACGCGGCGATATCGGCTTCAACCTGGTCGCGAATCGATATCGCTGGAAACCGTGCACCCCAGGGCTTTCCGTCCCAGGCCAGGGAGCTCGGCCCGGTCGACCCGCGACAGCCGCCCAGCACGTTGGTGGCGACCGCGCACCAGCGGTCGGTGTCGATCGGCGCGCCGGGCCCGGCCATCCCGTCCCACCAGCCCGGGGTGGGATGACCCGGTCCGGCGGGCCCGGTGACGTGGGAGTCGCCAGTCAGGGCGTGCAGCACCATCACCACGTTGTCGCGGGTGGGCGAGAGGTTGCCCCAGCGCTGCACGGCGATGCAGACGCCGTCGAGCACCTCGCCGCTTTCCAGGGTCAGCGAACCGACATCGACGATGCCGACCTCACCTTCGGCGGGCAGCGTCTGTGTCGACACGTCGAAGATCGTCATCTCAGACCTCCTCAACGGGCCGCCAGGGCCGGCGACTCGCGGCGGTCGGTCACCGCGGCGAAGCCCAGTTCCAGGTCGGCCAGGATATCTTCAATGCCCTCGATACCCACCGATAACCGCACCAGCCCAGGGGTGACACCGGTGGCCAGCAGTTCCTCTTCGGCGAGCTGGCTGTGGGTCGTCGAAGCCGGATGGATCACCAGCGATCGCACGTCACCGATGTTGGCGACGTGGCTGTGCAGCCGCAGCGCGT
>NZ_JBYCLE010000504.1:0-1096 GCF_057473765.1 Mycobacterium sp. TH-M106
GCAGCCACGCCGCCCCGGGGCGTCGGCCGGTTTTTCGTGACCGGTGCCCGCACCACTCCCGCCGGCGCCTGAGCGCGCGGGCAGGCGAACACCGCTAGAGGGCGCGGACCAGCGCCGCCCGCCCCTTGGTCCGCAGCCGGTGCAGCGCAGATCCGCGGTAGCGCTCCATCATGGCGCTCATCTTCTCACCGAGTTCCTCGACTTCGGCGTCGGTGAGCTTCACCTCGGGGGGAGCCGGGATCAGGTCGCGTTCCTCCTCGTCGGCGTGCGCCTCCAGCACGGTCTTGAACGAGTTCCACTCCTGTTCGTACCCGGGCGCGCTCTGCGGCGTCTTCAGCAGCACGGACAGCTGGTCCACCACCTGACGATGTTCGGCGTGCGCGATCGCGATCAACCTGCTGGCCTTTTTGAGGGCGGGATAGTACAAGTCGTCCTCGATGCGGAAATGGATGTCGAGCTCGATCAACATGTCGTCGAAAAGGTCGTGCCGCTCTTGTGAATTCACCGGCGACCGGCTGATCTTGCCGCCCAGCCCCTTGAGGACGGTGTGGTGCTCTTTCAACACGTCATAAGCGTTCACTTGTGTCCTCCCTTGTCACTTCCCGTGGCCCCGCCGACAGCGGTCGAAGCCCCGCCGCGGACCTCGACCGTTCCATCGACCAACCGGGCCTGGTAGCACGGCAGCGGCGCCGCCGCCGGGCCCCGCAGCACCTCACCGGACTCGGCTGAGAACCACGAGCCGTGCCATGGGCACACGAGCCGGCCGCGGTCGACCCAGCCGTCGGCCATCGGAGCCGCCAGGTGCGGGCAGAATTCGCCGAAGGCAGAGACCTCGTCAAGCCCGGTCCGGCACACCACCAGCCCCACCCCGTCGACTTCCACTCGCATCGGTTTCCCGTTCAGCGAGTCGGCGGACAGCACCGGTGTCCACTTCGTGGTGCGCAGCCGCTCACCGGCGTGGTCGATGCCGACGCCGGAGTCGAACACCAAGGCCCCGCCCAAGTAGCTGCCGGCGACGGTGATGCCGTAACCCAGTGCCGTCAAGGCGATCCCGCGGTAGTGACGCCCCTGGCGGCGGTCCCACCAGGACTGCGCG
>NZ_JBYCLE010000505.1:0-4715 GCF_057473765.1 Mycobacterium sp. TH-M106
CTTGGAGATGCCGCGACGCCGGGCTTCCGCGGCAGCCAGCAAGTCGAGCTCTTCGGGGATCGTGATCGTGATCGTCTTCACACCTCCAATATACATACCTGCCGCTACGTTGACTACATACTGTTTCTCCAGCGCGTCAGCATCCGATCGAGTGCGTTGATGGCGTAGCGAGAATTCACAACTGACCGTTGCGAGTTGTATTGCGTAACGACAGATCTACTAGCAGATGTTGCGCGCGATCTCTCATGATCGATGAACCAACGAGATATCCTGCGAAGGGCTCTCCGTCGAAACGTATCGGTCGTTATAGGTCGAGCACGCGACGAAGTCTGAGGTCTCGCTCGTCTCCTCGCCGTCACGGGCCCATGACACCCGATCAAGTCCGTCGGCCGTAGATCATGCAGCGGCTACCGGATACCGTGGAAACAACAAACGTAACGATCGGAGATATCGATGGCTCGTTCTTTTACCGAGGCGGAGCTGCGTAGGCTCGCCGCAGACGGCGCGGCGAGCCTCGACGGAGCCAGCGCCGTCGACCTGCTGCGCTGGACCGACGAAACCTTCGGTGCCGACGACTACGTGGTGGCCTGCAGCATGCAAGACGCGGTGGTGGTGGACCTGGCCGCAAAGGTTCGCCCCGGCGTGCAGGTGCTTTACGTCGACACCGGCAACGAGTTCCCTGAAACCCTCGGAACGCGTGACGCGGTCGAAGCCAGCTACGACATCCGGTTGATGACCTTGCACCCGGAACCCTCGGTGCTGTCGTTGGGCACCAGCCTGTGCTACACCGACCCGGACGAATGCTGCCGGCTACGCAAAGTGGTGCCGCTGTCTAGAACGCTGCCCGACTTTTCCGCGTGGGTAACCGCGCTTCGCCGTGCCGATTCGCCGAGCCGCGCCAACACGCCGCTGATCAGCTTCGACGAAAAATTCAAGCTGGTGAAGGTCAACCCGATCGCCGCATGGTCAGACCAAGAGTTGGCCGACTACATCACCGAAAAGAACGTATTGGTCAATCCCTTGATGGACGAGGGCTACACATCCATCGGCTGCGCCCCCATGACCACCAAACCGGCCCCGGGCGCCGACAAACGCAGCGGACGCTGGGCGGGGTTCGCCAAGACCGAGTGCGGCATCCACGTCCAGCCTTAAGCGCGCTCGTTCTGCCCGGCTTCGTCGCGATGAGCGCCGCTCGGGTGCCGCCGACGGCTCCGGTGAGCTGCCGGTGGTCTCTTATGAGCTGTTTGGCTCGACGGAGATCTTGGGCCGCATGGCGATGGAGAAGATGCTGGCCGGGCTCTCGACGCGCCGCTACCGGGTCGGATTGGAGCCAGTCGGCCGGCAAGTCGATGAAACGGCCTCTGTGACAAGTAAGTCGGCGGTGTCAAGGAAGTTCGTGGCGATGACCGAGACCGCGCTGGCTGAGCTGCTGGCCAAGAACCTCTCGGGGCTGGACGTGGTGGCGCTGCTCATCGACGGGGTGCATTTCGCCTAGTCCTGCTGCGTGGTCGCGTTGGGGATCGACATCGAGGGGCAACAAGCATCCGCTGGCGCTGGTGGAGGGCTCCGCCGAGAACGCCACCTTGGTCACCGACCTGCTGGTGGGCTTACGGGAGCGCGGCCTGGATGTGGCTCGCTCGATGCTGGTGGGTATCGACGGGTCCAAGGTGCTGCGCAATGCGGTGGTCGAGGTGTTGGAGCGTCCGGTGATCCAACGCTGCCAAATCCACAAAGTCAGGAATGTCACAGAATTTCTGCCGCAACGACTTAGGTCCACCTTCGGCAAGAAGATGACTGCCGCCCACCACGCTGACTCGGCGCTGGAAGCCGAGGCCGCACTGCTGGCCCTGGCCAAGGAGCTCGACCGCACCCACCCCGGTGCCGCGGCATCGCTGCGTGAGGGTCTCGGTGAGACGCTCACGGTGCTGCGTCTGGGCGTGCAGCCCACACTGGCGCGCACCCGCCCATAAGTTCGAACTCGACCGCGGTAGTTGATAATTCGAAAACCATGCCTGGACAGGCAGCGGCAACTGCGACGTCATCGTGCACGACGCCGCGCACCACGAGGCATCCCGTCGAAGCGGTGGTATGCGGGGGCAACATAGTGGCAATCGTTGCACGCATGGTTCCTGGTACCGAGACACGACGAGTCAGCCTGGATATCCAACCCGGCATCTATCCAACATCCAGGTTCTGAGCGACGTCGTCAGGGCAGGCGGGGAGCAGATTGCACACGCCCGCGCATCGCGGCACCGGCCGCCGCGCCCTAACTTCAGTAAGGCAATGGGAGTTCGACAGTGCATATCTTTACATCGGCACCAGTCGGGCCGACTGGGCTTGGCCAGCCAGTTTCCTATCGAAGGTCCACAATGGTGCGGCGTTCGACAATTCCGCATATGTGGCCAGGCAGCAATCCTCGAACGACAGCTTCGGATGATCGGTGAAAAACGGCAGTGCGAGCTTGAACATGACACGGTTGCAATCGATCTGGGTCAGCGACATCAGGCCCTCGATCGCCTCGGCTGCCGCGGCACGGCTGAATTCATAGTGGCGGCACAAAGCGAAGACCACCTCGATGATGGCGAAGTCCGACACGACGAATGGCGCATCGGCACTTTCAAGTAGTGCGACTGCCGCCGCGTGCTGGTCCGGAACATCGTTAAGCAGCAGGCGGAGTACGACATTGGCGTCAAGTGAACCGCCAAATGTGGGCATCACGCCTACGACTCGCGCTGGGACTGGTAAAAGTCATCGACATCCAGCAGGGGGCGGGTGCCCGGCTTGATATGGCGACTAACGCGTTCGCTCAACTCGTTGACACTCGGCGGTTTGGTGATGATGAGTTCGCCGGTGTCCTCGTTCAGGTGCGCGCGCAACACTCCACCCGAATCGGCCAAACCGAGCCGGCGACGAACGGCGACCGGAAGCGTTGTCTGCCCCTTCCTGGTCACGGTAATGGTTATGTCCATATCTATTACTCTACCGTTCTGCATTACGCACACGCCGAGGTAATGCGATCTGGACATCGCAGGTGCGAAGGCAGCTTCGATAGATCAGCCCGGAACGTCGCCGGCCTGAACCCCTTGAGCAGGGGTCAAGCCGAGCGCCCAGAACCGCGTCGATGCGGAGGTCTCAACCGGACGCCGCACATCTGCCAGGCGCTTTGTTTGTCCAGTTCGCGGCGGGTCTGCTGGACTACACGCCACGAAAGCTTGTCCACCTAGCAACGTTGTTGCGTAACCGATCGGCGGCTGAATATGGGATCCCACAGCGTAATGCACCGGTGCCGACGACCCCTCGCTTGACCAGAAGTTCGCGTACTGCCATTGTACGTACATGACTTCGATGAAAGATGACCGCCTGCAGCTGCGCGTCGACGCAACCTCCAAGCGGCGGCTGGAGGAGGCCGCCGCCGAGGCGCACCTGAGCGTGACGGCGTTCGTGCTGCAGGCCGCCAGCCAGGCCGCCGACAATTTGCTCGCCGAGCGGCAGACAATTCGCCTGTCCCCCGCCTCGGCGGCCGTGTTCACCGAAGCACTGAACCATCCGGCGCGGGTTACCGAGCGACTGGCGGCCACCTTGAAGCGGCCGGCGAAGTTCACCTGGCTCGACTGAAGTGCAGTTCTACCGGCCGAACCTACTCGACCCGGATAGACACCGGCGCGACGAGTTCACGTCGGGCGATTCGTCCCTGGACGAGTGGCTGCGCCGCTACGCCGGCCAGAACCGACGCGGCAACACCGCAGCGGTCTGGGTGATCGCTGATGTTGATCACAGGGTGGTCTGCTACGCGACTTTGTCGATGACATCGGTGGATCGGTCAGCAAGTCCCACGCCATTGGCGAAGGGCGCCCCATTGCAGGTTCCCGCGCTCCTAGTAGGCCGGCTAGCCACCGACACCGGCGTGACTGGGCTTGGGCTGGGCACCCAAATGGTCAAACACATCCTGGCGACGGCAGCCGAGTTGAACGTCAAAGCAGCATGCCGAGCTGTCGTGGTCACCGCACCGAACCCGGCCGCTTTCAGTTGGTGGCAGCGGTTCGGGTTTGAACCGTTCGATGCCGAGGACTCGACTAACTTGGACCTCTACCTGCTGACCAAGGACATCGGCGCCACGCTCGCGAGACTCTGAGCCAGCGATTCCCTTCAGGCAGGTTGTAAGTTGTGGAGGAGCGGTTTCCCGGTGAGTTGGCGACGCTCCGTGCCGATAACGTGCGCCTGCGTCGGCTGCTCGAGCTCAGTAAGGAGCAGGCCCGCGCCGCGGATCCAGAACAGCCAGCCCGAACAGGTGCGCCGACCGCACCAGTGGATATGCGGTCGGCCCCGGAGGCAAAACTCCGGTTCTCGAATCGCCCCCGTTCTCGCGTCGTCGCTGCGCAAACGCGCCCCCGGATACACCAAGCCCGGCTTCCCTGATCCCCGAACAGCGCAGAAGCCATTCGCCACCTCGTAATCAGCGCGGACTCACAAGCTACGGCTGGTTTTGAACCTGGCGCACTTGACCATCGGACAATGGCGCCAGGGAAAACGGTCTCCGATTCGCAGGGCATTACGTGCGCTACGTGTGCCAGCGCGCATATCGTGCGCCTCAACGCCACGCCATCGGACGGTCAAGTGCGCTCCGGCACCGTGATGAGACCGACCTGGTCCCAAGACAAGCACCATAGGCAACGAATAATACGGGCCCGAGCACGCCATCACCCCAGCTCAGAGCC
>NZ_JBYCLE010000506.1:0-2484 GCF_057473765.1 Mycobacterium sp. TH-M106
GGGCACCCCAGCGCGCCGCCGGCGTCAGGTGTGTCTTCAGGCGCACCGAGGTGTCCAGGTAGGCCGGTGCGAAGTATCCGGTCCTGGCCAGCTCGCGACCGTCCGGAGCGATCACGGCGCTGACCCCGGTGGTGCTGGCGACGACAACGTATCGGTCGAATTCGACAGCCCGGACCTTGGAGAACGCCAGCTGCTGCTCGCTCATCAGCTCGCCGAACGTAGCGTTGTTCGCCGGGACCACCAGCAGCTCGGCGCCGTTGTTCACCGACTGCCGCAGAGCTTCGTCGAACGTGACCTCCCAGCAGGTTCCCACACCGACCGCGACACCGGCGGCGTGCACCACCCCGGTGCTGCGGCCCGCCACGATGTGGCCGTACCCGCGCCCGTGCGGGGCGAGGTGGGCGAACAACCATGGCATGGGCAGATACTCGCCGAACGGCTGCACGAACTGCTTGGTGTGGCGCTCGCCCGGCCCCGTCGCCGGATCCCACACGATCACTGTGTTGGTGTAAGCGGGATAGGCGACGTCGCTGTCCGGCACTACCAGCAGCGCGCCGACCAGGATCGGCACCCCGATCGCCGTGGCGGCAACGCCGATCTGCCCGCCGGCGTCCCAGTTGAGCAGTGGATCGATGTCCGACGAGTTCTCCGGCCACACGACGAACGAAGGGCGCGTGGCCCGGCCGGCGCGCACATCGGCAGCCAGCGTCAGCGTCTCGCGGACGTGGTAGTCGAGCACAGCGCGCCGTTGCGCGTTGAAGTCATGCCCGAGCCGGGGCACGCTGCCCTGCACTGCGGCCACGGTGACCGACGGGCCGGCCGCCGAAGCCGCGTGCCGGACCACCGGCCAGGCCACGGCGGCGGCAGTCAACACCGCACACAGGTATGCAGCCGTGGGCAGCAGCGCACTCGCCAAGCCGACGTTCGGTAAGCCTCTGACATCCCGGCTGTGTCGCCGCACCGCAATGTTGCGCGCGGCCGCCGTCAGGCTGGCGCCCAGCAGGACAACTACCGCCGACAGCAGCGGCGCTCCGCCCAGCCGCGCCAACGGCAACAACGGCCCGTGCGTCTGGCCAGTCGCCACAGCACCCCACGGCACTCCACCGAACGGCACCCACGATCGCAGCCACTCCGATACCGGCCACAGCGCCGCGAACCACACCGGCCAGCCTGGCAACCACCGCACCACCACCGCGGCCGCGCCGAAGAACGGCGTGAACACCGCGCCCAGCATCGCCAGCCCCAACCACGCCAGCGGGCCGGCGAACGCACCGGCCCACCGCACCAGCGGCAGATAGAACGCCAAGCCGAAGACCAAACCGTAGATGACCCCGCCAACCAGCGTCGTGGCGCGCTGCGTCAACACCCAGGCGAACAGCGCGAAAGCCGGAACCGCCGTCCACCACCACTCGACCGGCGCAAAACTGGCCCAGAACAGCAAGCCGGCGCAGACCGTGACGCTCAGCCGTGTCAGCTGCGATTGAGCCGCCACGGGCAGGCGGCGACGACTTGGCTCAGCAGCTATGTTCATCTCCTCGTCTCGGCCGATCGAGGCCGATTCGGGCACCTTATCGTTACCGACGTTGCCGGCCCGTGCCGGCCGGCGCCGGGGTAACGACTGGCCGGCCCGCTACGCGTCGGACCCGAAGAACCCATAGGCTGAAAATCGTCTCGATCTGCCGCCTGCGAGGAGTAACGACGTGCCCCCACTCGAACAGAGTCGCCACCTGGTGACCGAGATTCCCGGCCCGGTGTCGATGCAACTCTCCCGGCGGCGTGCCGCAGCGGTGGCCCGGGGCGTCGGCAGTGCGGTGCCGGTCTACGTGGCGCGCGCCGCCGGCGCCATCGTGGAAGACGTCGACGGTAACCGGCTCATCGACCTGGGTGCGGGCATCGCGGTGAACGCGGTCGGCAACACCGCCCCCCGCGTCGTGGACGCGGTCCGCGCTCAGGCCGGCGATTTCGCCCACACCTGCTTCATGGTCACCCCGTACGAGGGTTACGTCGCCGTGGCCGAACAGCTCAACCGGATCACCCCCGGCTCCGGAGAAAAACGCTCGGTGCTGCTCAACTCCGGCGCCGAGGCACTGGAGAACGCCGTCAAGATCGCCCGGTCCTACACCGGCAAGCCCGGCGTGGTCGCGTTCGACCACGGCTACCACGGCCGCACCAACTTGACCCTGGCCCTGACTGCCAGGGCGATGCCGTACAAGAGCGGGTTCGGGCCGTTCGCGCCGGAGATCTACCGGGCGCCGATGTCCTACCCGTACCGCGACGGGCTGGTGAACAAGGACCTCTCCATCGACGGCGAGTGGGCAGCGGCTCGGGCCATCGGCGTGATCGAAAGCCAGATCGGCGCCGAGAACCTGGCGGCGCTGGTCATCGAGCCGATCCAGGGCGAGGGCGGGTTCATCGTTCCGGCCGAGGGATTCCTGCCGACGCTGCTGGCGTGGTGTCGCGACAACGGTGTGGTGTTCATCGCCG
>NZ_JBYCLE010000507.1:0-2742 GCF_057473765.1 Mycobacterium sp. TH-M106
CGTGCTCGACCTGCTCGACATCCCACACAGCATCTACACCGACTGACCCACGCCGCCGCGCAGCCAAAACAGGTTCAAGAAGTGCGGAAAGTCAGTCGTCTGTTCTGAGTACGCATGTTCGGCAGACGGGAAGACGGTAGCCTCCGCTAGTCGTCGCTGCGGCGCAATCCGCGGCGTACCGACAGCAGCTCGAACTCCGGATGAGCGGCGACCAGGCGTTCCACCGCATCCAGCACCTCCACGGCGTGGCTGCGGTCACCCGATACCACCGCCGCACCGATGCCCGCCCGTCGGTGCAGGTCGTGCGAATCGGTTTCGGCGGCCGACACGTTGAACTTGCGTTGCAATTCCGCGACCACCGGGCGCACCACCGACCGTTTCTGCTTGAGGGACCGCACGTCACCGAGCAGCAGATCGAATTCCAGCCAGCCGATCCACATCGCGGCGGGTTATCCGGCCGGGGTTCTCGAATTGCCGAAGGCCAACAGCAGCGCCGTGGTTTTCTGGGACAACTGCCAGCCGCTCCTGTGCGGTGTGAACTCCATCGGGAAGGAGAACCCGCCGGTGTCGGGGTTGGCGGTGGTGATGTTGACATTGGCCACTGCGATGCGCGGTTCGCGGTCCGACCAGGTGACGTCGGCCACGTCGAAGGTCAGCGGACTGTACCCGTCATCTCGCAGTGCCGTCACGAACCTGTCCAAAGCCTCGGCCGCGCCGGGCTTGGCAGCCTCGATGAGGTCCAGCTTGTCGCCACCGGGCACAGCGGGGTCGACAAGCCGGTATAGCACGTCGGTGAGCGCCGCTGCGGTCGGCAGCGCCGCCGACTCCATCGTCGCGGTCGCCACTGACGACGTCAGCGACGGCCCGATCGGCGCCGCCGGTTCGCCGTGCGAACAGCCGGACAGCACGAGCACCGCCACAACGCCCGCGGCGCCCAGAACAGCGGCGCGATGTCGGTACATGCGCTCCTAGTCGGTCTCAGCGCCGGCAGCGCAGGTCACACCCGCCGCTGCCACGCGAGTGGCGAGATATTCCACCGTCACAGTGGTCCTTCTGACCGGTCGATTTCCGGACAAGATTAACAGCGGTGTCCGGTGTGTCGGATTCCCAGGCCCGACATGTTCGGGCGACGGCCGGTAGCGTTGAGGTATCCACAGACATCCGTAGCGCCAACTTCCGGGCCGGGAAAGGAGCGCAGCATGGGCACCATGGGAGAGTCAGAGCGTTCTGAGGCGTTCGGCGGCTCGCTCTCGGACGACGAGGCTGCCGAGCTGGAAGAGCTGCGCCGCGAAGCTGCGGTGCTGCGTGAGCAGCTGGAGAATCCGGCCGAACCGCAGAACGCCGCCCGTACCAGCCGTGATGTGCACCAACTCGAAGCGCGCATCGACTCGCTCGCCGCCCGCAACTCGAAGCTGCTGGAAACCCTCAAGGATGCCCGACAGCAGCTGCTGGCGCTGCGCGAGGAGGTTGACCGGCTGGGGCAGCCGCCCAGCGGTTACGGGGTGCTGCTGGCCACCCACGACGACGACACCGTCGACGTCTTCACCTCGGGGCGCAAGATGCGGCTGACCTGTTCCCCGAACGTCGACGTCGAATCGTTCAAAAAGGGTCAGACGGTGCGGCTCAACGAGGCGCTGACCGTGGTCGAAGCCGGCACGTTCGAGTCGGTCGGCGAGATTTCCACGCTGCGCGAGATCCTGACCGACGGCCATCGCGCACTGGTGGTGGGCCACGCCGACGAGGAACGCATCGTCTGGCTGGCAGAGCCCCTGGTGGCCGAAGATCTGCCCGATTGCGACCCCGAAGCTCTCGTCGACGACGACCGGCCCCGCAAGCTGCGGCCCGGTGACTCGCTGTTGGTGGACACCAAGGCCGGCTACGCCTTCGAACGCATCCCCAAAGCCGAGGTCGAGGATCTGGTGCTGGAGGAGGTGCCCGACGTCAGCTACAGCGATATCGGCGGTCTGCGCCGGCAGATCGAGCAGATCCGCGACGCGGTGGAGCTGCCGTTCCTGCACGGCGAGCTGTACCGGGAGTACATGTTGCGTCCGCCCAAGGGCGTGCTGCTCTATGGCCCGCCGGGCTGCGGCAAGACCCTGATCGCCAAGGCGGTGGCCAATTCGCTGGCCAAAAAGATGGCGGAGGTGCGCGGCGACGACGCCAAGGAGGCCAAGTCGTACTTCCTCAACATCAAAGGCCCCGAGTTGCTGAACAAGTTCGTCGGCGAAACCGAGCGCCACATCCGGCTGATCTTCCAGCGCGCCCGCGAAAAGGCGTCCGAGGGAACCCCGGTGATCGTGTTCTTCGACGAGATGGACTCCATCTTCCGCACCCGCGGCACCGGGGTGTCCTCGGATGTCGAAACCACGGTCGTCCCGCAGCTGCTCAGTGAGATCGACGGGGTGGAGGGACTGGAGAACGTCATCGTGATCGGCGCCTCCAACCGCGAGGACATGATCGATCCGGCGATCCTGCGGCCCGGCCGTCTGGACGTCAAGATCAAGATCGAGCGTCCGGACGCCGAAGCCGCGCAGGACATCTTCTCCAAGTACCTCACTGAGGAGCTGCCGGTGCACGCCGACGATCTGGCCGAATTCGGCGGCGATCGCGCGCAGTGCATCAAGGCGATGATCGAGAAGGTTGTGGACCGGATGTACTCCGAAATCGACGACAACCGATTCCTGGAGGTCACCTATGCCAACGGTGACAAGGAAGTTATGTACTTCAAGGACTTCAACTCCG
>NZ_JBYCLE010000508.1:0-1384 GCF_057473765.1 Mycobacterium sp. TH-M106
CGGCGTCGGCGCCGCTGGGTTTCTTGATCGGCTTGTCGCTGGGCGCGCTGGGCGGCGGCGGATCGATACTGGCGGTGCCGGCGCTGGTCTACGGGGCGGGCGAGACGCCGCACGCGGCGACGACGACCTCACTCATTGTGGTTGGGGCATCGGCTCTGGTGGGGATGGTAGGCCACCTGTTCGCCGGGCGGGTACGGCTGGTCTGGGGCCTGACTTTCGGGCTGGTCGGCATCGGTGGATCGTTTCTGGGCTCGGTGAGCAGTCAGGCGATCCCCGATGACGCGCTGCTCCTGGCTTTCTCCGGCTTGATCCTGGTGGTTGCCTGGCGCTTGCACGGCCGGCCCGCCGAGACACCGTGTCACGCCATGCAGCACTCTTCGGTGAGAGCTGACATCCAGGCAGACGCTGCGCCGGCGAGGGCGCACGGCCCGGGTCCGGTGCCTCCGGCGCGAGCACCCGACCACGCGCGAACCGCGATGGCCACCGTCGCGCGGGTGGTGATTGCCGGAACCGTGGTGGGTTTCCTGACCGGGTTCTTCGGGGTGGGCGGTGGTTTCGTCGTCGTGCCTGCACTGGTCCTCACCCTGGGTTATGAGATGCCGGTCGCGGTCGGCACCTCCCTGCTGGTGATCGCTATCAGTTCGGCCGAAGGGCTAATCTTTCGCCTCTCCAGCGGTGACGTCGATTGGGCGGTGGCGATACCGTTTACCGCGGCGGGGATCGTCGGTGTGCTCCTCGGCAACGGCATCGCCGCCAGGGTGCCGGCGGCACGGCTCACGATGTGGTTCGTCTGGCTGATGGTGGTTGTTGCCGTCTACACTGCGGCCGAGTCGGTGGTGGCGTCGGTGACGCGGATGGCGGATTCGACCTCTTCAGCTGGGAGTTCTTTGGTGCAAAAGTACCAATCCTGGCACTCAACGCCATCGGCGCGTTCCCCCATACGCTCTCGTGCGGCGCTCAACGAATCCGGCGTCGGCAGGATCACTCGTTCTCCGGGTCGCCAGTCCGCCGGAGTGGCAACGGCGAAATGGTCGGTCGTCTGCAAGCCCTGCACTACTCGCAGCAATTCATCGAAATTGCGCCCGAGGATCAACGGGTAATAGATGATCGCACGTATCGTGCCCGTCGGGTCTATGACAAAGACCGCCCGCACCGCCTTGGTGGAAGCTTCGCCGGGCATGATCATCCCGTATTTCCGGGCGATATCCATGGAGACGTCTGCGATGAGCGGAAAAGTGACATCCACGCCTTTGAGATCGTGGAAGGTGATCTTCTCCTTGATTGCCTGCAGCCAGGCGATGTGGCTGTCGAGCCCGTCGACCGACAGTCCCAGAAGTTTGGTGTTGTAGGCCGCGAACTGTTGCTGCATCGAGGCGAACGTGAT
>NZ_JBYCLE010000509.1:0-1137 GCF_057473765.1 Mycobacterium sp. TH-M106
CCGCCCCCTACTCCCGCCCAGCACTGACCCCGGCCCGCAACACCGCTCCCACACCCCCCTCGAGTTTCTGGCCGCCGTGGCCATCGCCCGCCAGCTCGGAACACCCGGAGTACCCCAAGACCAGGCCTGGATCGAGACCCTGTTCGTACACGTAAAGGGCGAATGGCCGCTCATGGAGAAGATCCGAGACGGCGCCGAACTCGACGCAGAACTCGCCCGCTTCCAGATCCACTACAACCCGGTGCGGCTCTCGGCCGCCATCGGCTACGTCACCCCATGCGACGAACACGAAGGACGCGGTGACGCCATCCGCCAAGCCCGCCGCGACGGGCTCGCCCGGGCACGCGCCGACCGCATCGACTACCGTCGACACCTGAAGGAAACCCAACCATGATCACGCACCGCTCTTGGCTGGGTATTTCGAACCACGAATGCCTCATTGAGTTAGACACACCTCAGCGACAAACGGTGCACTGGCGGCCAACGCCTCCACCATGTTGTCCACCAGGTCGACCCGCAACAAGGTCACCCCGGCACCATCGGCGCCCGGTATCGCGCGCACCGCAAACGCCGACACCTCAGCCAGCAACTCGGACAACCCCAGGCTGCCGGCCACCAACCCCGCCAGGTCGTCGATCCCGGCCCGCAAGTCAGCGGCATCAGCACTGACCTGCTGCGCGCTCAGCGACCCCAACGGTAACCCGTCGGCGTCCTCGGTCAACTCCGTCATACCTGCGCTCAATAGTCTTGGCGGAACTGGGATCGGTACCGAAACCCAGCGCCCTACCCGTGGCGCAACCGTCACGAGATGGTTGTCAGGACAATAATAGCGTCGGCAGCACCGAGAGCCGCACTATCGCGCGTCGGAAACGGCGGGGCCAGCAACCGGACCAGACACCTGCGACGTTCGAACGAGCCAAACCCCGGCAGCCGGTCGGCCTTGTCAGCGTCGTCTTTGTTTCGATCTCTGCTTGCCGCCTCGCGCTCTCAACAGTTCGTCTCAACAGTCGCCGTGCGTGGTTCAATCACCCCAGGCGGCGCGAAATTGATTCGGTAGGTCGATACGAGCAGTCCAACGGGTGTAGCGTGAAGGGCGTTGAGAATCAGCTGGTCTGGGATGAGTTGAGCCGTCCGCCG
>NZ_JBYCLE010000510.1:0-6596 GCF_057473765.1 Mycobacterium sp. TH-M106
GCCGAACCCGTGGTCTACCCGCGCGGCACGCTGGCGATGGCCAACTCCGGGCCGAACACCAACGGCAGCCAGTTCTTCCTGGTGTACCAAGATTCCAGGCTGCCCCCGGCGTACACGGTGTTCGGTAAGATCCAGGACGACGGGCTGGCGACGCTGGAGAAGATTGCCAAGGCCGGCGTCGAAGGCGGCGGTGACGACGGGCCGCCGGCCACCAAGGTCACTATCACATCGGTGCGGGTGGACTAGCGGCCCGCCCGCGGTGGTCAGGCCGCGGACGTGATGCGGTACACGTCGTAGACACCTTCGACGTTGCGGACCACGTTGAGCAGGTGCCCCAGGTGTTTGGGGTCACCCATCTCGAAGGTGAACCGGCTGATCGCCACCCGATCGCCCGACGTGGTGACCGACGCCGACAGGATGTTGACCTTCTCGTCGGCGAGCACCTTGGTCACATCGGACAGCAGCCGGTGCCGGTCCAGCGCCTCCACCTGGATCGCCACCAGAAACACCGACGACGGCGACGGTGCCCATCTGACATCGATGATCCGCTCGGCCTGCCGGCGCAGCGACGCGGCGTTGGTGCAGTCGGTGCGGTGCACACTGACGCCGCCGGCGCGGGTGACGAAGCCCATGATCGCGTCCCCGGGCACCGGGGTGCAGCATTTGGCCAGCTTGGTCAGCACTCCGGGAGCGCCGGGCACCGCCACTCCGACATCGTCGATGCTGCGCTTGCGCCGTGGAGTGGTCAGCGGCGTGATCCGCTCGGCCAGATCCTCCTCGGCCTGGTCTTCACCGCCCAGCAGGGCCACCAGCCGCTGCACCACGTGACGTGCCGACAGATGGCCCTCGCCGACGGCGGTATACAGTGCCGACACGTCGGCGTAGTGCAGCTCGGCGGCGAGCGCGGCCGTCGAGCCGCCGGTGACCAGCCGCTGCAACGGCAGTCCGATCCGGCGCACCTCGCGGGCGATGGCGTCCTTACCGGTTTCCAGCGCCTCTTCGCGGCGCTCCTTGGCGAACCACTGCCGGATCTTGGTCTTGGCCCGCGGCGACACCACGAACTGCTGCCAGTCCCGCGACGGCCCGGCGTTCTGGGCTTTGGAGGTGAAAACCTCGACCACTTCCCCGTTTTCCAGCTGGCGTTCCAGCGCCACCAGCCGGCCGTTGACCCGGGCGCCGATGCAGCGGTGCCCGACCTCGGTGTGCACCGCGTAGGCGAAGTCCACCGGGGTGGATCCGGTGGGCAGGGTGATCACATCCCCCTTCGGGGTGAAGACGAAAATCTCTTTGACGGCCAGGTCATAGCGCAGCGACTCCAAGAACTCGCCCGGGTCGGCGGCCTCTCGCTGCCAGTCCAGCAGTTGGCGCATCCAGGCCATGTCGTCGATCTCGGCGGCGGCATTGGGATGCGGAACACCGTTGCGGCCCTTGGCTTCCTTGTACCGCCAGTGCGCGGCGATGCCGTATTCGGCGGTGCGGTGCATGTCGTGGGTGCGGATCTGGATCTCCAGCGGCTTGCCCTCCGGCCCGATGACGGTGGTGTGCAGCGACTGGTAGACCCCGTAGCGCGGCTGGGCGATGTAGTCCTTGAACCGGCCGGCCATCGGCTGCCACAGCGAGTGCACCACGCCAACGGCCGCGTAACAGTCCCGGATCGCCTCGCAGAGGATCCGCACCCCGACCAGGTCGTAGATGTCGTCGAAGTCGCGGCCCCGCACGATCATCTTCTGGTAGATCGACCAGTAGTGTTTCGGCCGGCCTTCCACCGTCGCGTTGATCTTCGACTTGGCCAGCGTGCCGACGATCTCGGCGCGTACCGTGGCCAGATAGGTGTCCCGCGACGGCGCGCGGTCGGCCACCAGCCGCGCGATCTCGTCGTAGCGCTTCGGGTGCAGGATCGCGAACGACAGATCCTCCAACTCCCATTTGACGGTGGCCATGCCAAGCCGATGCGCAAGTGGTGCAATGACTTCCAGCGTCTCGCGGGCTTTTCTGGCCTGCTTCTCCGGCGGCAGGAAACGGATGGTGCGCATGTTGTGCAGCCGGTCGGCGACCTTGATCACCAACACCCGCGGGTCGCGGGCCATCGCGATGATCATCTTGCGGATCGTTTCGGCTTCCGCGGCGCCGCCCAGCACCACCCGGTCCAGCTTGGTTACCCCGTCGACCAGGTGGCCGACTTCGTCTCCGAACTCCTCCGTCAGCGCCGCCAGCGGATAGCCGGTGTCCTCGACGGTGTCGTGCAGCAGCGCGGCCACCAGCGTGGTGGTGTCCATACCCAGCTCGGCCAGGATGGTGGCGACCGCCAGCGGATGGGTGATGTAGGGATCGCCGGAGTGGCGCAGCTGGTCGGCGTGCCGCTGCACGGCGATGTCGTAGGCGCGCTGCAACAGTGTCAGGTTCGCCTTGGGG
Organism: Mycobacterium sp. TH-M106; assembly: GCF_057473765.1. Classification (NCBI taxonomy): domain Bacteria; kingdom Bacillati; phylum Actinomycetota; class Actinomycetes; order Mycobacteriales; family Mycobacteriaceae; genus Mycobacterium; species Mycobacterium sp. TH-M106. Next base: position 2,413 of record NZ_JBYCLE010000510.1, read on the forward strand.
TAGATCTTCCGGTGCACCGCCACCAGCGGCTCCAGCGCCGCGCTGAGCGCACTGCGCTGCGCGGTCATGCGCCGGGCGATCCGGGCCCGCACCCGCCGCGAGGCGCTGGTGGGTGTCTTCAGCGTCTCCAGCGTCTCCAGCGTCTCCGCAGCCGACCCGGCCGGCGGGTCCGTGGGTGCCTGAGGTTCCCGGGGCGCCGGAACGTCGATCGCCTGCGGCTGGGTAGCCTGCGCGGAGCGCTGGTCGTCGGCCACTTCACTCACCTCCGAGTTCACCTCCGACCACGAGGATATCGCTCAGATGCTGCGCAGGCTGTGCACCGGCAGCGGTGCCACCGCTGCGCGCCCACCCAGAGCAGCCAGCTCCAGCACCACCGCCGCCGCGGTCACCGTCGCACCGCCGCGTTCCAGCAGACGCTGCGCGGCGGCCAGGGTGCCGCCGGTGGCCAGCACGTCGTCGATGATGACGATGCGGCGACCCGCCAGCTCGATCGCTTCGGCGGGAATCTCCAGCGCGGCGGTGCCATATTCCAGCCGATAGTTCTCGGAGCGCACCGGTGGCGGCAGCTTGCCGCGCTTGCGGAGGGCCAGCGCGCCGACGCCGAGCCGGTCGGCGACGGCACCGGCCAGCAAGAAGCCCCGGGCGTCGATTCCGGCCACCACGTCTACGCGGGCGGCGATCTGCGCCAGCGCGCCGGTGACCGCAGCCAGCCCGGCGGCGTCGGCGAACAACGGCGTCAGGTCCTCGAACGTGACACCCGGGGTAGGAAATCCGGGCACCTCCCGGGTCAGCGACGCGATCAGCTCGGCGACATCCGGACGGTCGGGATTCACTGCTGCAGCACCCAGCGGTCCATGTTCCAGCCTGCGCCCCAGCAGGTCGGATTCGGGCCAACGGCGTAGGTTTTCTTCGCGGTCATCAGGGTGCGCTGCTGGCGGTAGAGCGGCAGGGTCGGCATGTCGGCCCACAGCACCGGGGTGGCCTCGGTCAGCAGCCGAACCAGCTCAGCGGGGTCGGCTGTGGTCGCCAGCGCCTCGATGATGCCGTCGATCTGGCCGTTGCTGTACCCGGAGAGGTTGTTGCCGTTGCCGCTGTGCAGGTCGTAGGAGTCTATCGCCGACGATCCGGTCGATCCGCTGCCGGTGGCCCCGCCGATGCTCGCTAGCAGCACGTCGATCCGACCGTCGCGCAACGATTGCGGCCCGGTGTCCGCCGAAGCGACCTCGGTGACGGCGATTCCGGCGGGGGCACAGGACGTGGCGATAGCACCGATGACCGCGGCCAGCCGCGGGTTGGGTGCGCGGTAGCCGATCCGCACCGTCAGCGGGTTGCCGGCCAGTGTGTCGCGGGCGGCGTCGGGGTCGGCGTGGACGAACTGAGCGGCCTGGGGGTCGGGAGCGCTCTCGGCCTGGTCGAACACGGCGTTACCGGCCGTGTTGAGCCGCATGTTGGCGATCGGCGCGCCGGCGTCCGCTGCGATCGTGTCGCGGGGGGTGCACAGGGCTACCGCCCGGCGCGCCGGAGTCTCGGAGAGTGGCCCTTGCGGGGCGAAGATCATCTGTTCGATGCCGTCCGACGGCGAGTCGGCGCTCTGGTAGTCGTCCGGGGTGGTCAGCGGCCCTGCTGACCCAGTCGCCACGTCGACCACGTCGACCGTCCGCTTGTTGAGCCGCTCCTGGACATCGGTGCCCTGCGGCCACACCGTGATTCGTTTGGTGTTCGCCTTCGCCCCCCACCAGCGGTCGTTCGCCACCAGCACCACGGCGCCGCTGTCGAGCACCGACTCGATCTTGTAGGGTCCCGACGACGGGAACTGCGCGACGATCGTGTCGGGTTTCAGGTCGGGCTTGAGCTGCCAGGTGGTGTTCCACAGCTGCACGACTTTCTCCACCACCGGCGCGTACTCGGTGAGCAGCGCATCGGTGATGTCAGCTATGGTCAGGCCGAGCTGGTGCGCGAGCACATGCGACGGCATCATCGAGGTCGCTGCGAACAGTTGCGGGTAGTCGACGAGGTTGCGGTCATGGGCGAACGACACCCGGGCCTTTTTCTCGCCGTGCTTGCAGTCGATGCCGGCGATATCGACGTAGCCGGCCCGGCTGGCGGCGTCGAACCCGGGGAACCGCCCGGATTGAGCCGCCCAGGCCAGCACCAGATCGTCGCAGGTGACCGGCTCGCCGTCGGAGTAGATTGCCTCGTCGGCGATCTGGTAGTCCAGCACCAGCGGCGCCCGGCTCACCACCGAGATGCTGCCGAAGTCGTGATCGGCCACCACCTGCCCGTCCGGCCCGTGGTAGCCGAAGCCGGTCAGGGTGCGAGCAAACGCCTGGGCGCCCGCCGACGCCGCGCCGGCGACTGTGGTGGTGTTGTACGTGGTCAACGGCCCGTCGACGGCGTAGTCGAGGTGGTCGACGGCACCCGCCGAGCACGCCGGCAGCAGCCCCACCCAGGCCGCCGTGACGATCGCCGCCAGCAGCACCCGGGCGTGGCGGTAGTAGGCCGCCATCGGGTTACCGCCCGGTGCTTCGCTTGCCGGTCGGACCCTGGGCGTGGCGGCTGGTCGGCCGCACCGGCCGGGCACCCGGCGCGGGCTTGCTCGGCGCCGCCCGCGCCGTCCGTTTCTTGCTCGCCGTCTGGTCGGTGACAACAGCAGCGGCGTCTTCAGGACTATGGAGGGCGTCCGCGTCGGCCGGTGCGCCCAGCACCGCGTTGCGCCGACGGAGCACGCGTCGGGTGTGGTTACGGACCAGCTCGGTGCGCTCGCGCATGCTGACCAGCAGCGGCGTGGCGAAAAAGATCGACGAATAAGTGCCGACGATGATCCCGACCAGCTGCACCAGCGCCAGGTCTTTGAGCGTACCGACGCCCAGCAGCCACACCGCCACCACCATCAGCGCCGCCACCGGCAGCACCGAGATCAGGCTGGTGTTGATGGAGCGCATGAAGGTCTGGTTGATGGCCAGGTTGGCCTGTTCGGCGTAGGTGCGCCGGGTGGTGTGCTGGAAGCCGTGGGTGTTCTCCTCGACCTTGTCGAACACGATGACAGTGTCATAGATGGAGAAACCCAGGATGGTCAGCAGGCCGATCACGGTGGCCGGGGTGACCTCGAAGCCGACCAGCGAATAGACGCCGGCGGTGACGACCACGTCGAAGATCATCGCGGCCATCGCGGCGGCGGTCATGAACCGGTCGTAGTGCAAGGTGATGTAGAGCGCGGCCAGCACCAGGAACACCACCAGCGCGATCAGAGCCTTCCTGGTGATCTGTGCGCCCCAGGTCTCCGACACCGCGGAGTCGCTGATCGCCTGCTTGCTGGGCTGGCCGTCGGAGCCTTCTGGGTGAAACGCATCGAACAGCGCGTCCCGCAGCTGCTCCGTCTGTTCGTTGGACAACGTCTCGGCGCGGATCTGCACCGTCGCCGAGGACCCGCCGCCGACGATCACCACCGACTCCGGGTCGATGCCGAGGCTCTTGCGGAACACCTCCTCGACCTGGCTGACGCTGGTGTCACCGCGCGGGAAGGACACCTTGGTGCCGCCGGCGAAGTCGATCCCGAAAGTGAAGCCGCGGACCGCGATGCTGGCGATGCCAATCGCGACGATCACCCCGCTGACCGCGTACCACAGCCGGCGATGACCGATCACCTCGAACGCGCCGGTACCGGTGTAGAGCCGGGAGAGGAAGCTGTGCTGCGGCACCGCGGTGTCACCGGTGGCCTTCTCGTCAACGCCGCCGCGTTTGGTGTCGGATTCGGCAGCCATCTCGCTATCCCCGTCCCGTCGAAGCGGCCGCCAGGTGGGCGGCCCGCCGTTCACGGGCGACCTGCTGCACCGCTCCGAGGCCGTTATAGGCGGGCTTGGCCATCGTCGGCGACTTGGAGGCCAGGTACACCAACGGCCAGGTCACTAGGAACACCACCACCAGGTCCAGGAGGGTGGTCAGGCCCAGCGTGAACGCGAACCCCTTCACCTGGCCCACCGCCAAGACGTACAACACCGCGGCGGCCAGGAAGGTGACGGCGTTGCCGGAGATGATCGTCTTGCGGGCCCGCGCCCAACCGCGGGGCACCGACGACCGGAACGAACGACCTTCGCGGATCTCGTCTTTGATGCGTTCGAAGAACACCACAAACGAGTCGGCGGTGGTGCCGATGCCGATGATCAGACCGGCGATGCCGGCCAGGT
>NZ_JBYCLE010000511.1:0-10027 GCF_057473765.1 Mycobacterium sp. TH-M106
TGACGTTCACCTGCACCGCGTACCTGACGACCTTTGTGGTCTGCTGGGCGGTGGGAACCGACTCCGGCCTGCAGTTTTACTTCCTTGCCGCCGCATCGATCACCGTGATCATCCTCGGTGTCGCGCACATCGCGCTAGCCGCCGTGGTGGTCGGCATCGGGGCCGGCCTGGCGATTGCCCTGCAATTCCTGGTCCCGGGTGACACCGGGGCCCAACCGAGGGGTTTGCTCACGGTGAGTTTCGTGGCGGTGATCGTCTCGGCCTGCCTGATGGTGTTTGCCACCGTTTGGTACGCGTTGTGGCAGATCCGCCGCGCCGAGGAGGCCAGGGAGGCCGAGTACGAGCGGTCCGAGTCGCTACTGACCAACATCCTGCCCGCCAGCATCGCCGAGCGACTGAAAAATCCGGCGGTAGACGTCATCGCCGATAGCTACGACGACGCCTCGGTCCTCTTCGCCGACATCGCCGACTTCACCCGGCGGGCCAGCCAGGTCCCCCCGCGCGCGCTGGTCGAGTTCCTCAACCGGCTCTACACCAATCTGGATCAACTGGTCGAGGCGCGCGGCCTGGAGAAGGTCAAGACCAGCGGAGACTCCTACATGGTGGTCAGCGGTGTGCCGGAACTCAGGCCCGACCACCTGGAAGCGCTGGCCCGGTTGGCTCTGGACATCACCGACGCCGTCGCCGGGTTGCGCAATCCCTTGGGCCAGCCGGTGCCGGTACGGATCGGCCTGGCCGCCGGACCGGTGGTGGCCGGCGTAGTCGGTGCCCGCCGCTTCTTCTACGACGTCTGGGGCGATGCGGTCAACGTCGCCGCGCGCATGGAATCGACCGATCGCGAAGGCCGCATCCAAGTGCCCCAGGACGTCTACGAACGCCTCAAGCACGACTTCGTCTTCCAAGAGCGCGGCGACGCCGACGTCAAAGGCAAAGGCGTGATGCACACGTGGTATCTGGTGGCCGAACGTCCCCGGCCTGGCGACCACCGGGCGCCGCGGCAGCTGTCTGCTGCCCGCTGACGGCCATAACCGGCTCACCGGCTCATATCGATACCGGTAAGGTGCCGATTCGGACTGGCGTGCGTGACAAAACGCCGAACAGGCACCGCAAAAGCGCCGGAAAGGGACAACATGACCAAGCTGGTAACTGTGCTCGGGTCGCTAGCCGGGCTCGCCGTCACCGCCAACGGGTACCGGCCGTTGGCCAGGCGCGGTTACCCGACGCTGTATGCCTTCACCTTCGGCATGGTCGCCTCGGAGCTGCCGTTGCAGCTCATCGCCGGGCAGTCAGCGGCGCTGGCGGCGCTCTCCCGTTGGCTGTCACCGCGCCTACGATGGTTCAGTTGGCTGGTGTCGGTCATCTCGTGGCTGGGTCTGCTCGGGCTGGACCGCTTCGGCCGCACCGCGAACGTGCCACTGGCCGCGGCGCTCGACGCCGGACTGGGCACGGACCGGCGCACCGACTCGACCGATATCTGGAAGCGGCCCGGACCCGGCGGGGCCGCGGTGAAGACGCCCGGGCCGGTGGGCATGCTGCGGATCTACCGGCACTACGCCCGAGACAGCGACATCGCCTACGGGGAGTACGGCCGCAAGAACATGCTGGACATCTGGCGCCGGCCGGACCTGGATGACGACGGGCGTGCCCCGGTGCTGCTGCAGGTTCCTGGTGGCGCCTGGATGGTGGGAAGCAAACGCGGCCAGGCGCATCCGCTGCTGAGCCACCTCGCCGAACGGGGCTGGGTGTGCGTGTCGATCAACTACCGGCTCAGCCCCCGTTCGACGTGGCCGGATCACATCGTCGACGTCAAGCGGGCGATCGCGTGGACCAAAACCCACATCGCCGAATACGGCGGCGACCCCGACTGGATCGCTATCACCGGCGGTTCGGCCGGCGGTCACCTGTGCTCCCTGGCCGCGCTCACCGGCAACGACCCGCAATTCCAGCCCGGTTTCGAAGACGCCGACACCCGGGTGCGGGCAGCGGTGCCGTTCTACGGCGTCTACGACTTCACCCGCGACGATGATTCGTTGCACCCGCAGCTGGTGCCGGTGCTGCAGTCGTATGTGTTCAAGCAGAGTCGCCGTCGTTTTCCCGACATCTATCGGGCGGCGTCGCCGATCACCTACGTTTCCCCCGACACGCCACCGTTTTTCGTGTTGCACGGACGCAACGACTCGCTGATACCCGTCCAACAGGCTCGCGACTTCACCGCCAGGCTTCGGGAGGTGAGCAATCAACCCGTCGTCTACGCCGAGTTGCCGTACGCGCAGCACGCATTCGACATTTTCGGGTCCGCTCGGGCGCAACATGCCGCGGTAGCGGTCGAACAGTTTCTCGCCGAAGTGTATTCGCCGCACAACGCGGCTCGCCGATCTGCCTGACGGGTGTCGGCGCGTGTGTCACACTGCACGCATGACCATCGAAACTGCTCCGAAGCTACTACCCCATTTGTGGAAGTCCACGCTGGTCTCCGGCATTCTGGCGCTGGTCCTCGGTGCCCTGGTCCTTTATCGGCCGGGTGAATCCATCCTCGTCGCGGCGATCCTATTCGGTATCTATCTGCTGGTCACCGGTGTCGTCCAGGTGATTTTCGCGTTCAGCCTGCCGGTCATGTCAGCCGGCGGCCGAGTGCTGTTGTTCATCAGCGGGGCGGCATGCCTGATTCTGGCGGTGCTGTGTTTTCGGCACTTCAACACCGACAAGGAAGCGATGGCGGTGCTGCTGCTGGCCATCTGGATCGGTATCGGCTTCATTTTCCGCGGCGTGGCCACCACGGTTTCGGCGATCGGTGACCCGAGCCTGCCGGGCCGTGGCTGGCAGATCTTCATGGGCGTGGTCACGCTGCTGGCCGGAATCGTGGTGCTGGCATCGCCGTTGGCGTCGCTGATGGTGCTGACGCTCGTCGTCGGCATCTGGCTGATCGTCATCGGGATCGCCGAGGTCATCACGGCGCTGCGCATCCGTCGTGCATCCAAGTCGGTGACCAAGGCACTGTCCGGCAGTTGACTCGCCGCCCGCCCCTCGACACCACCACGCCCGCCGAGCGGTCTCGGGGGACTATGCGACGTTGCTCCCGGTTGCCGACACAGCCACCGCGATCCTGACCGGTCTTCCCCTCTACGACGTGGACCTCTTCGTAGATCAGGTGGAGGCCGGTAACCTCCTCGGCGCGATCGGTGATTCGATCGCCGCCGACACGGGACTGGTCCCGTTCGCGCTCGTATTCGGTGCAGTCGCACCCGTCGGGGAGGCGGCACTTGGAACGCTGGTCAACCTCGTGGATCTGTTCTCCTAACCGGCCGGCCCGCGGAGAATGTTTCACCAGCTGCAGTTGGAGGATGGCGGGCGGCAAACCGTCTGCGACGGTGGTGGTGTCGGTGTAAGAATGGAGCCGCAATGCCTGGATTGCGGTTGATGGGCGGTGTACGCCGAGCCGTTGTCGGAGTCGGCGCAGTGTTGGGTGTCGCTCTGCTGGGCGCTGGTGTGGCGAGTGCCGCCGCTCCGGTCCGGTTGAAGAGCCGATTGGGCAGTTGGTGTCTCGACGGCCCGAACGGGACCAACACTGCGACGATGGTCAACCCCTGCAATGAGTCCACGTCCCAACTGTGGGTTTTCAACTCCTCCGGCCAGATCGAAAGTCTGGCCTTCCCCGGGAACTGCCTCGGCATCAGCGGCGCAGCGGATAACACCCCGGTGATGCTCTCGCGCTGTCAGCCCAATGCCGACAACCAGCGTTGGGATCACCAGGCTAACGGCTATGTCGTGAGTGCCCTCGGCCCCTGCCTCAACGTTTTCGGCGGCGTGGCCCAGCCCGGCACTCCAGTGATCGCCTACCATGCCATCCCCGATGTAGCCGACGAGGAGTGGGATCGCGTTTCGTGACCGCGTGCCCCGGAACGCTACCACCGCCGGGCCGCAGTGGGCCGCAGAAGTCGACGGCGGCGCGGCATGAACTCCAACGACAGCAGTACATATATCAGCGGAACCACCTGGGTCAGCGATACCAGCACGTAACGGCGTTCGCCTATCGCGTGGAACTTGCGCAGGTACCGGTATAGCGACTCCAGCGCGATCAGCGGATCCAGCAGGTGAACCGCCCGGTAGCAGGCGTTCGAGAGTCGACCGCGGTGCTCGTCGTCGAACAGCTCCGGAAAGGCCGCGAACGCCAACGACAGACGCTGCGCTCCAGCGTTTTTGGCGACCATGATCATGTCGACGCTGAGCCGTTCGTCGATGCCGTTCGGCGCTCCGGGGCGACGCCACGGCACGTCGAGGCTGACATCGCTGCCACCACCGGCGACGGCGTAGCGGTGGAAGCCTTGCACCCGCCCCGACGCATCCCGGGCGATGATCAGCTTTATGCCGGGGTATCGGCCCTCCAGCGCGCCGTCCAGGGCCATCGAGAAGCCACGATCGATGCGCGCCCCGTGCGGCGCTGCCAGCAGCAGCTCGGTCAACTCCGCCAGCCGCTCGCCGTCGAGGTCCTGTTCGTCCATCACCTCAGTGGTGACACCGTAGTTGTGGGTGCGCTGCACCGCCTGGCGCAGGTTGCGGAATGCGCGGCCCGTCATGTCGAAGCCGGCGACGTCGATGACCACGTCGTGACCGATCGGAATCTGCCGCAGCGATCGGCCCAGTACCAGCGGGTCCCACAACCCGAGGCGCCGCTGACTGCACCCCAGCACCACGATTCGCCAGCCCCGGGCATGACACAGCGCGGCGAAGTCGGCGACCAGTTCCGGGAACCGCTGATCGTCGCCGATCGGGTCGCCGCTGACCACCGCAAACCCGATTCGAGTTCGGTAGGCGAGCGCTGCGCTGCGGTCGGCGCTGAAGTGGTAACACTTGCGGGAGTGCATCGCGAACGGCGCCAGCGGATCATCCCGGGTTGCCTTGATCAATGCCCACACCTGGTCCAGGTCGCCGGGTTGTCGTCGCGCCGACGTCGGCCACATCAATGCCAGCCCGGATCCAGCTATCAGCACTCCACCAAGCAGATCGAACGACAGCACACGCACGCCCAGCCCGGCGAGCACCAGTCCGGCAGCAGCTGCGGCATGCCGGGTCGTCACCGGGCGGCCCACGAAGATTCCGCGAGCGATCAAGGCCGCCGCAGCCACGATTGCCAGGGACCAGCCCAGTCCGCCCGTGGCCGGCCGGTGCGCGTGGTGATCGTCCGCGATGACAGCGATCAGCCACAACGCGGCGCACATCAGGGCTAGTACCCCGATCCACCGCGCAGTCGGCGAATCGGCGTGAACGACGACGTGCTCACCGGCTCGCAGCCTGGGCGCGTCAACCGACAGCTTGCTCACTGCTTACCTCCGGCGTTCCCCTGCCGGCCCGGGTCTCCCCTGGGCTGCACCGATGAGCTCACGTTACGCGCGATCGGCGCCTGCGGCGCCGAGCCGACGATGTTGCAACCGAATCGTTGCGCTGGGCAGTTCGTCAAACCGCCGCACGCCTTATCCCGAGCGGTATCACAGCTTGTGCGAGGAGTCATCACCGGCGCCAACGAGCAAGACCATCCTTACCCGAAGCTGTAGAACACCATCAATGTTGGTGGGCGTTGCTATGGTTCAAACATGCGTTCGAATGATCGGGAAGAGGTCGCCGCGGCGTTCGACGCCCTGGCCGCCAGCCTGGACCAAGTGCTTGGGCTGGACTTCGAGGCGTTGACCACCCGGGAGCGGTTAGCTGTTTTGAAGCGCCGTGAGGTGCTGCGCCGTCGGCTGTCGGCGGCCGAACATCCGCTGATCAACGAGCTGGGGCGCTCGGCGACCCCGGCCGAGTTGGGCAACAAACTGCCCCAGGCGCTCGCTGACCGGCTGCACATCACCATCCCCGCAAGGCGGGGAAATACTTCACGATGCCTTCCTGCACCACCGTGGCGACCAACTGTCCGGAGCGGTCGAAGACGTGTCCGGTACCCAGCCCCCGCGAATCCGCGGCCACCGGCGACGAAGTGGAATACAACACCCAGTCATCGAAGTGGACTTGGCGGTGAAACCAGACTGAGTGGTTGGCGGTCGCGGCGAAGATCCGGTCGGCCCCCCAGGACAGGCCGTGGGTGGTGATGATGGAGTCCAGCACGGTGGTATCCGACGAATACACCATCAGCGCGGTGTGCAGCACCGGGTCATCGGGCACCGCGCCGTCTGCCTTGAGCCAGACCCGGTTGTAGGCGAGCCGCTCTCCTTTACTGCGCATCACCCACGCCGGGTCGTTGGTGTAGCGCCACTCGATCGGGTGCGGCGCATTGACGAAACCCGGGACGACGTCTTCGTAGCCGCGCAGCCGCTCCCCAAGCCCGGGCAGCGTCTCCGGGTCGGCGACAACGGGCGCTGCGACGTTGTGCTCGAGCCCGCGCCCGCCGGACAGGTAGGACAGCATCGCGCTGGCCACCAGGGTGTCATCTTGCACCGCGTCTACCCGCCGGTTGGCGAACCGGCGTTCGTCTCGCAACCGCTGCACCCGGAATTCAATGTCCTTAGCCGGGTCACCGCCGTTGATGAAATGCACCGACAGTGCCGAAGGCGGAAGATCGCGGTCCAGTGTGCGAGTTGCCGCGACCAGAGACTGTGCCATCAGTTGCCCGCCGAAAGTGCGCGGTGGGGTTTTGCTCGGGTGCGATCCGGTGAAGACGTCGACGTCGACGCGGTTGAGGTCCAGTACCGCCAGCAGCTCGCTGAAATCAGAATTCGTTTCGTTTCGCGCGACCGGCACAGGTTATCGCTCCCGTTAGACGTCGTCCTCCCCGATCCGGTGCACGTGGATCAGATTCGTCGAGCCTACTGTGCCCGGCGGTGCGCCGGCGACAATGACCACCAGATCACCGCGGGAATAGCGACCCAGTTCAAGCAGCGATTTGTCCACCTGGCGGATCATTTCATCGGTGGAACGCATCAGCGGGACGATGAAGGTTTCGGTGCCCCAGGTCATCGCCAATTGACTGCGCACCTCGGGCAGCGCGGTGAAGGCCAACAGCGGCAGCGGGGTGTGCAGTCGGGCCAGCCGCCGAACGGTGTCGCCGGACTCGGTAAACGCGACCAGGGCCTTGGCGTCGAGCCGCTCACCGATGTCGCGAGCGGCGTAAGAGATCACGCCCCGCTTGGTGCGCGGGATGTGTGTCAGCGGTGGGGCGGCGGTGGAATTCTCTTCGACTGCGCAGATGATCCGGCTCATCGTTCGCACCGCCTCCAGCGCGTGCTTGCCCACTGCGGTTTCGCCGGAGAGCATCACCGCATCGGCACCGTCGAGCACGGCGTTGGCGACATCAGAGGCCTCGGCCCGGGTCGGCCGGGAATTCTCGATCATCGACTCCAGCATCTGGGTGGCCACGATCACCGGTCTGGCGTTCTCCCGGGCCACCTGGATGGCCCGCTTCTGCACTAGAGGCACCTCTTCCAACGCCAGCTCAACACCCAGGTCACCGCGGGCCACCATCAGCGCGTCGAATGCCAACACCACGGCTTCCAAATTGTCGACGGCTTCCGGCTTCTCCAGTTTGGCGATCACCGGCACCCGCCGCCCCAACCGGTCCATCACCTCATGTGCCGACTCCACATCGGACGGAGAGCGAACAAACGACAAGGCCACCATGTCGACACCGAGACGCAACCCGAACTCGAGGTCCCTGATGTCCTTGTCCGACAGCGTAGGCGCGGAGACCTTCATTCCAGGCAGCGAAATACCCTTGTGGTTGCTGACCGGCCCGCCCTCGGTGACGGTACACACCACATCGTCGCCGTCGATGTGTTCCACCACCAGCCCGACCTTGCCGTCATCGACCAGAACCCGATCGCCCGGTCCCGCGTCGTCGGCCAGCTGTTTGTAGGTGGTCGACACCCGGTCGTGGCTGCCCGCACAATCGTCGACGGTGATCCGAACCGTTTCGCCGTTGGCCCAGTAGGTCCGACCATCGCTGAAGCGCCCCAACCTGATCTTGGGGCCCTGCAGGTCGGCGAGCACACCGACCGCACGCCCGCTGGACTCCGAGGCGTCCCGCACCCACCGATAGGCGGCCTCGTGGTCGGCGTAATCGCCGTGGCTGAAGTTCAACCGCGCGACGTCCATCCCCGCCTCGACCAGCGCCCTGACCGACTCCGCGCTGTGTGATGCCGGGCCGAGGGTGCAGACGATCTTTCCGCGCCTATTCACGATGCGCTACCCGGTGAGAGTGGTCGGGACCAGCGGAAAGCCGGGCAAGTTACGCAGCAGCGTCCACCCGAACGTCACGGCCGCGATCACCACAAGTGTCGCCGTCGGTGCAATGGTTCGTCCGCGACGGCGACTCTGGAGGATCCACACGGTCAGCATCGGGATTCCGATCAACAGGAATGCGTTGTCCATCACGGCTGCCGCCAGCTGTCCGTGCAGCAGGTCGTGGATCATTCGAAGCCCGCCGCACGTCGGGCAGTTCCACCCGGTGAGCAGCCGGAACGGGCATAACGGGAACGTCGCGCCGAGACGATGTGGGTCGACACGAGCGACGTAGCTGAGGGCAGCGAAGGCGCCAGCCGGCAGGGCCACCAGCACGCTGAAGCCGAGTGTTCCGGGGAGCCGGCGCCGGTTGACCGGCATCGTCTTAGGTTCCATCACGCATCGGCCGGTCCCAGCGGGTCACGCACATAGCCGGTGAAGATCGGCACGACATCGATGATGCCCCAGCCGGGCGCTCCGGGCCGCTGCGGTTCGGTCATCGTTTCAGCATGCCAGATCGCTGCGGCCAGGACGTGCTCCGGATCGATGAAGGATTGGCGCGGCAGGTGAACCCCATTATCGGACTCGCCGAGCCTGCGTCGGGTGGTGGACGATGCCACAGACTCAGGTGAGTTTGGCGGCAAGTCCGGAATCTACCCCCACTCCTGCGGCGGTCTCGGTACCGTGCAACAAGGTCGGCGATCCGCAGCCAATCTCCCGCTGCAACCGGCTCGACGGCGAACGCACCATCGGCCAAGTCGCCGAGGAACCCTCGGCGCCCAGTCGGGTACCCAGGAGGTAGACCACTTCGGTGATGACGAGTGTTGGGACGATCAACGGACCCGGATGGGTCTGCAGCAGCTCCAGTGACGCCACATGGTGGGCGGTGTCCACGTTCCGGCGGCGAGCACCGACCGCCACGCATCCCGCCCGGTACTGAACACGCAGGTGCATCGCGGGTCCGACATCAAGCGCGGAGCGATGCCTCATCCAGTTCGATCCCGATGACCTGAGCAACACGGTCCATGTCAACGTCCCAGCACAGCAGACTGGCGCCGCAACGATCGGCAACCGCGGCGATCATGCAGTCGACCATCCCACGCGGGGTGACGCCGGTTTGTCGACACCGACGATAGATCCGGGTCGCCGCAGCGAAATCGGCGACGGAATCGAAGTGGAGTAGCCGGAACCGCAACAACATCCGCCGCAGATCCGCTTCTTGGGCGTCACTGCGCGCCCCGGCCAGCACCTCCATCTGCACTGGTTCGGTGACCGCCAGCGCCCCGTCGGTGGCGATCAGCTCCGCCAGGCGTTGATCTGCTCCACTACCAGTGGCCCGGTCATATTCGACCCATGCGGAGGTATCGGCCAGAATCACGCGGTGCCATGAGGAGTGGCGTCGACCGGAACCTCATCCATCGCGCGGGCACCCCGCATCGCCAGCGCCTGCTCGCGCGTCATCGGCCGGCCTGCCAGATGCCGCAACGCTAGCTCAACGGCCTCGGTCTTGGTGTGGACCCCGTAGCGGTCCATGATCGCCCGTACGTAGTCGTCCTCAATTTCGATGTTCGTACGCACCCTCGACATACACGTAGCTTACACCTAAAGTGCAAACAACGTGTATTGCGGTCACGGTCGAAACGACGCACGGCGCTGAGGTTGGTTAGCAATCGGAAATCTACCCCCTTCGAGGTGGTGTCGAGGCTGGCGTGAGGCCGATCGTGTACCTCAAAATTTCACGGTAGCCCGAGTTCTCCCGTGACGGCCGTTGAGGCCGCGAGTTGGTTCGAATTTTCGGGTTGTGGGTGAGCGGCGGCGCCGC
>NZ_JBYCLE010000512.1:0-2168 GCF_057473765.1 Mycobacterium sp. TH-M106
CGCCACCCACACACACGCCTCCGGGTCGTCGCCGTTGACGTGGAAGATCGGCGCGCCGAGCATCTTGGCGACGTCGGTGCAGTATTCGCTGGACCGGCCATGCTCGGGTGCGGTGGTGAAGCCGATCTGGTTGTTGACGACGATGTGGATGGTGCCGCCGACCCTATAGCCCGGCAGCAGCGCCATATTCAGCGTCTCAGCGACGACGCCCTGGCTGGCAAACGCGGCATCGCCGTGCAACATCAACGGCACCACCGAGAAGGCCCGCAGGTCTTTGCTGTCGCGAGTACCCCGATCCAGTAGGTCCTGCCTGGCCCGGACGAGTCCCTCCAGCACTGGGTCGGCCGCCTCCAGGTGCGACGGGTTGGCGGTCAGCGACACCTGAATCTCGTTGTCGCCGAACATCTGCAAATAGACACCGGTGGCACCGAGGTGGTATTTAACGTCGCCGGAGCCGTGTGTTTGCGACGGGTCGAGGTTGTCCTCGAACTCCGTGAAGATCTGCGAGTACGGCTTGCCGACGATATTGGCTAGCACGTTGAGGCGGCCGCGGTGCGGCATGCTGATGACGACTTCGTCAAGCCCGTATTCGGCGCACTGGTCAATCGCGCTGTCCATCATCGGGATGACGGTCTCGGCGCCTTCTAGCGAGAACCGCTTCTGTCCGATGTACTTGGTCTGCAGGAAGTTTTCGAATGCCTCCGCCGCGTTAAGCTTGCTTAAGATGTACTTTTGTTCGGCCACAGTCGGTTTGACATGCTTGGTTTCAATACGCTGCTGCAGCCATTCCTGCTGCTCGGTCTCGAGGATGTGGGTATATTCCACGCCGACATGGCGACAGTAGGCATCGCGCAGCACCGACAGCACGTCACGTAACTTGCGTCGCTCCCCGCCCGGGACGCCGTCAATCTTGAATTCGCGGTCTAAGTCCCACAACGTCAGGCCGTGGGTAAGCACGTCGAGGTCGGGGTGACTGCGGAACCGGGTGTTGTCCAGCCGCAGCGGGTCGATGTCGGCGATCAGGTGTCCGCGGTTGCGGTAGGCCGCAATCAACTCGACGACCCGGGCATTCTTGTCGACGATCGAGTCGGGGTTGTCCGGGCGCCAGCGCACCGGCTCGTACGGGATGCCCAGCCCGAGGAAGATTTCGTCCCAGAACTTGTCGGAGAGCAGCATTTCGTGCAGGCAGCGCAGAAAATCGCCGGATTCCGCACCCTGGATGATGCGGTGGTCATAAGTCGAGGTCAAGGTGATCAGCTTGCCGACACCGAGTTCTGCGATGCGTTGTTCGCTGGCACCCTGGAATTCGGCGGGGTACTCCATCGCGCCGACCCCGATGATCGCGCCCTGGCCGGCCATCAGCCGGGGCACCGAGTGCACGGTGCCGATGGTGCCGGGGTTGGTCAGTGAGATCGTCACGCCGACAAAGTCTTCGGTGTTCAGCTTGCTGTCCCGAGCCCGGCGCACGATGTCTTCGTAAGCCGCGACGAACTGGGCGAAGTTCATGGTCTCGCAGCATTTGATGCCGGCTACCACCAGCGACCGCTTGCCTTCAGCACCCTGCAGGTCGATCGCCAGCCCCAGATTGGTGTGCGCGGGTGTGACAGCGCTGGGTTTGCCGTCGACCTCGGCGAAGTGGCGGTTCATGTTGGGGAACTTCTTGATCGCCTGCACCATCGCGTAGCCGAGCACATGCGTGAAAGAGATCTTGCCGCCGCGGGTGCGCTTGAGATGGTTGTTGATGACGATGCGGTTGTCGATCATCAACTTGGCGGGTATAGCCCGCACACTGGTCGCGGTTGGCACCTCCAGCGAGGTGGACATGTTCTTGACCACAGCAGCGGCCGCGCCGCGCAGCACCTGCACCTGGTCGCCTTCGGCCGGCGCGGGAACGTTGGATTCGACCACTGGCCGGACCGACGAGGCGGCCCGCGCCGACGACTCCGACGGCTTAGTGGGCCCCGCCGGGGGCATGACGGCTGGCGGCGACAGTGCGGCTGTGGCCGGCTCGGGGCTGTAGTCGACCAGAAAATCGTGCCAGCTCGAGTCGACCGAGGACGGGTCGTCACGGAACTTGCGGTACATCTCCTCGACTAGCCATTCATTCTGACCGAAGGGTGAACTGATACCGCTCACGGCAGCTACTCGCCTCGATTCCTCGTCTGTCG
>NZ_JBYCLE010000513.1:0-1897 GCF_057473765.1 Mycobacterium sp. TH-M106
CCCATCGAGCGGGCGTGCGCATATTTTGGCCTCTGGCCACCCCATGCCGTACTCGGTCACGTCCATGGGAAGCGGTTGGGGCGCAAGATTGACCCACACCTCTTTTGTCTGCACCGCTTGGAGCGATTGCGCCTTGGCCACATCGGGCGGAATGACGAGGCGATCCACGCGTTCTGGTATCGTCTCCCCTCCGACATCGAGCACCACGACCTCAACCGGCAGCGCATCCCAGTCGAGGTCTCGGCTGCCTTCCCCCGACGTGGACGGCAACACATAGAGACGGTCTTGGAGTTGCCAGAGCTTCTCTCCGCGTCTCCAGGTGTCTCGCGTCGGTATGCCGGGAGGGATGCCAAACCACCGGGCAAAGATGGGTCGCGCGCTGTCTTCGACCAAAGCGACGGTCGTCGTTTGGGCCGTCCAGAGCGCCGCTTGCACGGCAGCATACGACACGCCAGCGCCCGGCACGCCTGCGACCACAAACGCCTTGTCGCTGTTCTCGAAGCCCTTCTTTGTCCGTCTGCGAAACGGTTGAACGGAGGGGGCTTGAGGCGTTTTGGAGCGCACCGAGAGCCTCGCTCTTGAGGGAGGCGGTGGTGTGAACGGCGCTTCCCCAGAGAGAAAGTCTGCTGCATCGGCATACGTGGCCGGATGCTCCAGCCGAGCCCACAGCTCGTCCAACGCCAATGCGTCGGCGAGCAACAGATCGTACACGCCTCTCGCTACCCATTCTCGCAGCCACGCTCTTGGCGTGTCGCGGCTCCCGAGATAGACCACTCGAACGCCTTGCCTGCGCACGCGATCCACCATCGACACCGCATCCGCCCACGCGACCGTCCCAACCATCGTTTCGCTGAGCACGACCGTCGCCTCTTCCTCCCCCCCTTTCCCCCATGGAAACATCGGGAGCGCGCCCATAAACGTCACCGACACGACGTTCGACGCGCCGTATCGCGTACGTACCGCTTCCTCCAAGTCCGGCACGAGCGTCGCCAACACCAACGTCAAGACCATCTCCCCCTTTCAATAACCCACGTACGGCGCAGCATTCCCAACCCCAGGAATCGCCCCAGGACTGCCATACCGTGCCTGAATGTAGCGGATCGCCGCTGCCGCATTGTCGATGGGATTCCAGATGTTTTCGTAGCCTGGCAACGCGTAGGCCGCGAACGTACTCGGCAGGGTTTGCAAGAGCCCTTTCGCATGTTCATACAAGCCGGGTGCATCCTCGACCAAATCGGGGTTTTCTGCGTTGGGATCGCCTCCGGATTCGAGCGCCACCATCCGTAAGAGCAGCGGCTCCCAGGAAGAAGGGACGTCTCCCACCAAGCGCATCGCGGTCTCGATCCAGTGCGTGACTTCGGCCCGGTCTGCGACCGTGGCGGGACCGGGCGCTCCTGTGGATAGAGGCACCCCACTGCCAAAGAGCGGACCCCAAGCGTCCACCGCGGGATCCTTCAAATAGGCCAGCGCATCGCCCTGTTGATCCTTCGCGTACTGCATGGCGTAGATGGCCTCAAACCACAAGGGATCCACATCCGATTTCGAAAAGCCGTACCGCTTGGCGAGAGCGTACAGTCTCGCATGCTCATACACGCGATGATACCCCGTCATGACGGGCTCGGTCGTCACGGTGCCGACGCCTTCGACGAATCGCCCCCTCGACTGCATGGCCCATGTGGACACGAACGTCCCGTTCCAAACGTTGGCGCTGCGCAGTTCCCACACCGGGTGGACGGTGACGGTAGTACGAATCCGCATCTCGCGTCTTATTCCGCCATGAGGCATAGCTACGGAGACCTCCACGCGCCGCCTGGTGGTCACCGTTTCGGTGCCTTCGACAAACCGATACGTCGGGCGCAGCGCCTCATCATACGCCTGGGCTGAAGCCTTGGCCGAA
>NZ_JBYCLE010000514.1:0-7132 GCF_057473765.1 Mycobacterium sp. TH-M106
CCATATTGCCGATTTCGACGACGTTATACGTCCCATCCGGACTTATACCTACTGGGAGGCGCACTGTTTCAACATCCCGGTCTGTTGGGCGGCCAGGTCAGTATTCGACGCATACGATGGCATGGACCGATTCAGCGAAAACATGCGTCCCCTGCTCCACGACCTCGGCGACCTGAACACGGTGCTGCCGCACATGGTCGAGCAGTTCTCCCCGATGATCGCGATCGCCAAGTCCATGCAAGGCAGCCTGCTGACCGTGCGCAGCAGTTTCTCGGGCTTGGTCAATCAAATGTCGCGGATGACCGACACGGCGGGCGCGATGGGCCAGGCCTTCGACTCCTCGAAGGCCGACGACTACTTCTACTTGCCACCGGAAGCATTCGACAACCCGGATTTCCGGAAAGGCTTGAAGCTCTTCTTGTCCCCGGACGGCAGAGCCGCGCGGTTTATCATCACCTACGACGCGGACCCGGCAACCCCTAAAGGCATCTCCTTCGTCAAGCCGGTGCTCGCCGCCGCACACGACGCGGTGAAGGGCACACCCTTGACCAACGCCAAGTTCTATCTCACCGGGACGGCAGCGGTCTACAACGACATCCAAACGGGTGCAAAATACGACATCCTGATCGTCGGAGTAGCGGCGGTGACGCTGATATTCATCGTCATGCTGCTGATCACTCGGGCGCTGGTTGCCGCAGCCACGATCGTCGGCACCGTGCTGCTGTCACTGAGCGCAGCCTTCGGGCTGTCGGTGCTGGTGTGGCAGCACATTTTCGGCTTGGACCTGAACTGGATTGCGCCGGTGTTCGGGGTGATCATCCTGCTCGCCGTCGGATCCGACTACAACCTGCTGCTGGTCTCCCGCTTCCAAGAAGAAATCGGTGCGGGAATAAACACCGGCATCATCCGCTCCATCGGCGGCACGGGCTCAGTCGTCACCGCGGCGGGCCTGGTGTTCGCCTTCACCATGATGTCCATGGTCGCCAGTGATCTGCACTCCATCGGCCAGGCCGGCAGCACGATCGGCCTCGGGCTGCTGTTCGATACCTTGATCGTGCGCTCGTTTTTGACGCCGTCTATTGCGGCGCTGTTCGGACGGTGGTTCTGGTGGCCGCAGAAAGTGCAACAGCGCCCGCCAAGATTCATGTTTCGGTCTGCCCGGACCGAGTCGGCTGGCTCGGATTCGCCTACCGAGGAAATTCCGACGAAATAGCGGCCGAGGCCTCCTCGACCCGATTGGCATCAACCCCCACCAGCGGCCAGCCCGCGGCGGCCAACGTGGCGGCTACCCGCCTGATGTTCTCCGGGCCCGCGTCATATCGGGTTACGTCGGAGATGAACTGAGCGATCTCGTCATCACCAATCTGGCCGTCGTCCAAGGCTTTTGAATCTTCAGCAGTGATGTTACGCACCACCTCTCTGATCTGGTGCTCGGTCAACGGGGTGCTGCGCAGCAGCGCGAGCACAGGTACCCGGTCCGGTCCGGGAACGCCGTCGGGATAACTGGCTTGCAACCAGCGCAACACCGAGCTCAGAAACGACGCCGACACCTCTTCAGTATCCGCCAGACGGCGTCACCCGCACCACTATGGCACCGTGGGTTTGATAGGAATTCACCGGTACGCCATGTCGTGATCACGGCGGGGCATCGGCGCTTACCCTCGCCGGTTCGCGGGCCTGCAAATATGCTGCAGTGTAGACGAACTCGACCAACGCGGCAGCCACCAACAGCAGCAACCCAACGGTGTAGTTGTTGTGCACCCGATCGTAGGTCGCGCCCATCACCAGCGGTGGGAAGTAACCGCCCAACCCGCCGGCGGCCGAGACGATTCCAGTGACCGAGCCGACTGAGCCGGCCGGAGCGCGCCGCGTCACCCACGCGAATACTCCGCCGGTGCCGATACCGAGCGAGAGTGCCAGCGTGATGAACGTCGCACCCGACCATAGGTCCGGTGGCGGCCGAAAGACCGCGACGAACGCCAACGCCGCGGTCCCCGCCAGCGAGGCCAGCACCACGTACTTGGGCGCGATACGGTCGGCCAGCGCCCCACCGACGGGCCGGGCCAGCACCGCGGCCAACGCAAACGCGGCGGTGCGGGCACCGGCGTCGACCGGTGCGAATCCGTAGATGTTCTTGATGTAGGTCGGCAAATAGGTGCTGAACGCGACGAATCCGCCGAACACCAGCGCATAGAGAAACGACATCTCCCAACTGACCCGCGATCGCGCCGCGGCGATGAGCTTCGGCACCACCGGAGCGGTATTCGGGGTGAAATAAGGTCCGTTTCGCATCACCGCGACGCATAAGGCAGCTGTGGCCACCAACGCCGTCGCGACCATGACATGGGTGCTGAACAGGCCGAACGACCGCACGAACCGCGGGGTGAAAAACGCCGACAGGGCGGTGCCGACCATGCCCATCCCGAATACCCCCGTCGCAAAGCCGCGGCGGGCAGATTCGTACCAGTTATTGGCGAATGGGATACCGACCGCGAACACCGTGCCGGCCACGCCGAGGAAAAACGCGGACACCACCAGTGCGGGATACGACCCGGCGTTTGAAGCGGCCCCGACGGCCAAGACCGGACCGACCGATCCGAGGGACACCGCGACGAACATGGTACGGCCGCCGAACCGGTCGGTCAGCGGCCCGGCAACGATTCTGCCCAGTGACCCCACCAAGATCGGGGTGGCTACCAACAGCGCTTCTTGGTTGCTGCTCAATGACATTCGCCCGGCATCACGAGTCCCCAACGGGCCGATCAAGTTCCACGCCCAGAAGTTGATGGTCGAGACCCAGGTGGCAAGGGCCAGATTCACGCTTGGCTGTGCCCGGATGCCCAGTCTGTCGGCTGGCTTCACTTCGCCGATCCTAGCCCCACCGTCGGGTGACATTGCCGTCTGCTGTCAAACACGCCGGGCGTCGCCGCCCGACGGCCGAACCGGTGGCAACGATGCGAGCCGCACCGAATAGATAGAGTGCCCGGCGATCCAGTGGGTGACCGCGGTGGCGAGCACCGTCGCGACAATCATCGGAATCGTCAGCCCAAGCCCGCTGTGCGTGAGCTCGAGCACGAGGACCGAGCCCGCCAGCGGGGCCTGCATCGCGGAGCCGATCGTCGCCGCTGCGCCGATCAACGCGTAGGCACCCAGCGGGCTGCCCGGCCAGATGAACCCCCAGACCAGCCCAAGGCAGCCGCCCAGCACGGCACCGGTGCTCATCACCGGGGTGAACAAGCCGCCGGATGCACCGCTGCCCAGGCACACTGCGGTGACCAACGGTTTGAGCACACTCAACGCCGCCAGCAGACCGAGGCTGCCGAGGCCGAGGAAGGCGTCGTGCGCCATGCCCTTGCCGTTGCCGTACAACTGCGGCAACGCCAGCCCGATCAGCGCGAGCACCGAGAATGCCGCCAGTGGCGCGAAAAGTGATGGCCAGCCGGTGGTCCGGTGTCGCGAAACCCAACCGATGAGCCGGATGTACCCCGCGGCACATATCCCGATTATCGGTCCGATCAGCGCCGCCCACACGAGAAGCCTTATGTCATAGGGATAATCAGGTACATCAACATAGGTCGCATGGCGCGGCAGGTATACCCACGCCACCACGGTGGACACCGCCGAGCAAGCCAGTGCGGGCAGCACCACGGGCAGGTTCACCGATCCGATCATGACTTCGGCGGCAAACAACGCTCCGCCGAGTGGAACGTTGTAGACCGCAGCGAGACCGGCGCCGGTGCCGCAGGCGACCATGAGCCGGTACTGCGCGGGCGACATGCCGGCCCAGTGGGACAACACGCTTCCCGAGACTGCCCCCAGTAGTCTGGGTGCGGCTTCGCGTCCCAGCGATGCGCCCAGGCCGATCACGATCTCTTGGATAACTGACGTACCCAGACTGCGCCGCACCGAGAGTCTGCCTTCCCCGGTCCACAGCACCTCGTCGGCCGCTGATGTCTTGCCGGGGGTGAAGCGGCGCAGCAGATACCAGGTGACGCCGCCGAACGCTCCGGCGATCAGCAACGGCGTCACCCGTCGCCACCCGCTGGTGCGCGCGACGGCTTCGGAAAATCCACCGCCTCTGGTGCTGACGCCGAACGCAACGTGCTCGGCGGTGAACAAGATGAGCATCATCAGGTCAGCAAGCAGCCCCGTCGCGGCTCCGGTGACCAATATCAGCAGCCAGAACTTCACCGTGAGCGGCGCGTCGCCGTCTCCGGCCACATTGGGCTGCAACATCGTTCCATGGCCCCAGGGCAGGCGGCGCTTGGCCGGCGTGACCGAGGCGGGATTCCGGCGGGACGCTGTTGGGCTGTCACCTGACCCGGGATCTCCGTCGCGGGCCGCCGCCGGTTCGCCGATGTGGCCGGTCACGATATCGGGGTAAGCCCGAAGGATCGGCCGACCAATGGCCGCCGTGCGGGTCGTAGCCGCGCTGCGGTCGCGCCGAGCGCGAGCGCCGAGGCGCTCTCGGGTCGCGCGATGACCACCGGGACGCCCCGGTCGCCGGAGTCGCGAAGCTCGACGTCCAGGGGTATCCGACCGATGACCTGGCAACCGATCTCGGCTGCCAACTGCTCGCCGCCACCGGCGCCGAACAAGGCGCTGGTCTGCGCGCAGTGTGGGCAGACCAGTTCGCTCATGTTCTCGATCACCCCCGCGACGGGCATCCGCACCTGCTTGGCCAGCGCGCCCACTCTGCTGGCCACCGAACGAGCTGCGATTTGAGGGGTGGTGACCGCTACCAGTGCCGCGTCAGGCAGCAACTCGAGCACCGAGAGCGTCACGTCGCCGGTGCCCGGGGGTAGGTCCAGGATCAGCACGTCAAGTTCTCCCCAGAAGGTGTCGGTGACGAACTGGGTAAGGGCCTTGTGCAGCATTGGACCGCGCCACACGATCGGCTCGTTGGGGCCGACGAAGAAACCCAGTGACATCAAGGCGACGCCATGCTCCTGAACCGGAAGCATCCGCCCGTTCATCGCTACGGGCGCGCGGTGCACTCCGAAGAGCTGAGGCACCGAGTATCCCCACACGTCGGCATCGATGAGTCCGACATTGCGGCCCTGTCGAGCCAGCGCCACAGCGAGGTTCGCGGCAATACTGGACTTGCCGACGCCGCCCTTTCCGCTGGCGATCGCGTAGATTTCACGCGGGTCTGAGCTGGCGCGACCGCCGATCGCGTAGCGAGCAGCGCGGTCACGCTCGTCGGGCGACATCGTCGACAGTCTGACCTCGCAGCGCTTCACCCCGGCGACCCCCTCGGCTGCGGCGGTGACATCGTGTCGAATCTGTTCGGACATCGGGCAGTTCGGGGTGGTCAACGCGATGCCGACGCGTACCCGGCCGCGACGGCCGACCTCGACGTGTCGCACCATGTCCAATTCACCGAGCCGACAATGAAGTTCCGGATCGACAACACCCTCTACAGTTGAGCGCACCTGAGAAGCAACGGTCTGCCGGTCGGTCATGGCGCTGACTCAGCGAGCTTTGTCAATATTGCCGCACTGTGCCCGGCGCGGGCAGCCCACCACTGCGAGGTTGGGTCGCCTCGCTCGCTGTGCCGCGTCGCCCATGCTTGCGCGTGCGTGCCAAGCCACCGTAGCGTGGCTCGCTTGTCTTGGCCGAGCATCGCTTTCAGGGCGAACCGGCGTTCCCCGCGCCGGTATCCCACACCGATAGCCGCTGCCCCGGCCGACAGTGCGTGGTGGGTGAGCACCATTCCGCATCTGATCGGTGTGACCACGGCGTCGAGCAACTCGTCGAACCCGCAGTCGACGTTCAGTGGATCGGGAGCCGTGCGTAACGCCAGCGGCAGTTGCCCGAACGCGCGCACCCGTCGCTGTTGTTCGGTCAGCGCCGTCAGAGCCAGGTCGGCCCACGCCGTGATCGTGTCGCCGCCCAGATCCGCCACCCCGTAAAGATAACCCGGCGCCCAGGACCAGATGTATTCGAAGAACAGTGCATCGGCGACAACTCGATCATGGTCGGCGTCGGTGTCGTGCAAGCCGGCGTAACACATCAGCAGCACACCGAGGTGGTCGGCGTCGGCGGGCGGATCCACGCCGGCCGCGCGCCAGAATCCCTCGATCCGGTCGAGCCCCTGCCCGCCCAGCTTGCCTTCGGGACCCAGGTGGATAGCCGCATGCGGCGGCGCCGCCAGGACGAAGGCCTCGGTGTGGTCGGCGGCGGTGATCCGCGGAAGACCCAGGGCGTCGGTCACCCGATCGGTCGCCGGCGGCGGCGAGTGGGCGACCGCGCCGAGCGCCCGAAGCAATTCACAGCGGCCGGTGGTAACCGGCGGCACAACACCTGCCGCGGTCATCGGGCCGGGACTCGGTAGGCGTCGCCGGATGGGATCCGGTAGGCGTCGCGCGACGGTTTGAGCGGACGCATCAGCCAGTACGGGCGCCGGGTTCGATCGGGCGTGACGGTCGGTGCGGGGCGCGTCATCGCCAGCCACTGCCGGTACACCTCGTGCGCTTTGGCAGTGTCGACCCAGATGTCGCCGGCCCGATCATTGCGGCCGGCCGGCGTGACCCGCACCGCCTGGTGCCAGCAGTGCATTCCCGAGATCGGGTCCGGCTGGACCGGGAACGTGAGGTTTTGGTGCACGCCGGTGTCACCCCACCAAATCCGTTGCGTATCAGGGTCGCTGCTCTTGTAGGGTTCGACGGGCCGCAGTCTTCGCATCGACCAGGAGGATCCCTCGCGGCCCAGGTCGACGACGGCCATCATGGCACCCGCCCCATTCGGCTCGTTGACGGTGCGCCAGCGTCCCATGTGATGGCTGCAGGCGACCACGCCCGGGCGGATGCCTTCGGTGATCCACGCTTTGGCGACGAAATGCCCGATCGCGGTCTCGACCCGCACCAGGTCACCGGTGTTGGCAATACCGAACCGTGCCGCGTCGGCGGGGTGAATCCATACCGGATTCGTGTGGGCCAGTTCGTCGAGCCACTTGGAGTTGGCGGTGCGGGTGTGCACCTGTGTGGGTACCCGAAACGTCGAGAGCAGCACCACCTGATCGTCGGCGAGCCGATCGGGGTGAACGTGGCTTTTGATGTAGCCGGGCAGCGCGTGCTCGGGCCAACCCCATGCCGCAAGCGTCGACGAATAGAACTCGAGCAGACCCGAC
>NZ_JBYCLE010000515.1:0-4643 GCF_057473765.1 Mycobacterium sp. TH-M106
CGCTCGGCGACTACCGGATGATGCCGCGCGCCACGTTCTGCCAGCCGCAGGTGGCCAGCTTCGGGCTCACCGAAGAGCAGGCCCGCACCGAAGGTTACGACGTCAGAATTGCCAAATTCCCGTTCAGCGCCAACGGCAAAGCGCAGGGCGTGGGTGACCCGAGCGGCTTCGTCAAACTGGTCGCCGACGCCCGCTACGGCGAGCTGCTCGGCGGACACCTGGTCGGCCACGACGTCTCCGAGTTGCTGCCCGAGCTCACCCTGGCGCAGAAGTGGGACCTGACCGCTGCCGAGCTGGCCCGCAACGTGCACACCCACCCGACGATGTCAGAGGCGCTGCAGGAGTGCTTCCATGGCCTGACCGGCCACATGATCAACTTCTGAGCACCAGATCGAAGACAGCCAACGCGACGGCCATGCCCGTCGCGTTGGCGAAGGCGTTCACCACGTCGTTGTCGATCCATCGGTACCCACCGGACAGTTCAGTCGGTACGCCACAGTGCTGTCGGTCCTCCACCACGGCATGACACGACGCACACACGAAACGGCCCTGCACGGCAGCGCCGAGCAGCGAGTCCAGCAGCGAGCCAGCGATCCCCGCCGCCAGCCCGGCGACGATGATGGTCGGATTCGCAGTGAGGGCGCCGACGGCCCCCACCGCCAGGCCGCCCAGCCCGGTTGCCGCGAAGCCCAACGGCGAAACGGCACCGGACGTGCCCTTGGGAACTCGCCGCCGAGTGCGCAGCGACACCGGCAGCTTCGCGGAGAAGCGGCCGATTTCAGACGCCCACGAGTCCGCGATGGAACCCGCGATGCCGCCGATGTAGACGACGAACCACAGCGGGTTGCGTGTCAGCGCATAACCGATAGCCGGAAGCACCAGCGGGAGCACACCGTTGACGACGACCTGGGGCAGCCCCCGTAGGCTTTCGGCTCGTTTCTCTTGCCGGTATGCCGTCAGGATGCTGGTCAGGATGAGAAATGTTGCCGCCGGAACGATCCAGAACCATCCACCGAGAGCGATCGCAACCGCCGCGACCAGCGCGGCGCCGATCGCGCCCGGTAGATCCAGCCATCGCAGCCGCACCATCGCCGGGGCCGTCACGCAGCCCACGATGGCTGCCACGAACCAGCGCAGCGCGTCCGCGGACGACAAGTCCTGCCCGACGTGCAACAGCAGAACAACCCACGGCGTGATCACCAAATTGTCCGCCGCGGGCAACACCAGCAGCTCGATGGACGCGGTTGTCAGCGCAACGAAGACCGAAACGGCCACAGCCACAACCAGGCTCGACCGGAAGCCGCCCAGGGTGAAGGCGAGTGAAATCCCGAATGTGACCACCGCGAAGACCGCCGCCCCCTCGAACGATCGCGCAGCGCCGCCGACGGTGACGCGACGGCGGCCGAAGCGGTGCCCGACCAGCGCGGCACCCGCGTCGGCCAGGCCCAACACCAAAACGCCTGCAGCGAT
This sequence comes from Mycobacterium sp. TH-M106, assembly GCF_057473765.1. Classification (NCBI taxonomy): domain Bacteria; kingdom Bacillati; phylum Actinomycetota; class Actinomycetes; order Mycobacteriales; family Mycobacteriaceae; genus Mycobacterium; species Mycobacterium sp. TH-M106. The sequence continues at coordinate 1,471 of NZ_JBYCLE010000515.1, forward strand.
GGCGATCCGGTCGGGCCAGAACACCGCAACGGCAATGAGAACACCGGCGGCGAATCCGACCAGCCCGTAATCGCGCTGCCGGGTGCCCTCGAGCACCTCGGAAAGCAAACCTTTCTCCACGACGAAGACCAGGGCGGCGACCGCCACGGTCAAAACCCCGATGAGCGCCGCTGAGCTAGAAAACCAGAAGGCCGAGGCCGCCGCGAACACGCCGCACAACGCATGCGGAATCTTGCGGGCGACCAGACGCCCGGCCCCCAGCCGGAGCAGCGTCGACCCGACTGCCGCGAGGACGGCGGCGAGAACGAGCGTCGCGCCGCCGGCGACGGCGATGTCGTGCCAAAGAAGAGTCGTCACCGCCGACCCAGCCAGGGTGCCCGACAACGCGGCCTACTCCTGGAAATCCAGCGGTACGCGCAGTGCGGCCAGGGTCGCCGCCAGCGCGTCATATTGGCCTGCCAACGTGACGAATTCGATCAGCTGCTGGCGGTCCAGGTGGGCGGCTAGCTGGGCCCAGGTGCCATCCGAGAGGGTGCGGGTGTCCAGCAGCTCGTCGGTCGCGGCGAGCAGCACACGCTGCCGTTCGGTCAGGCCGCCAGCGCCCGGGCCTTCGAGGATGCGCGCCTGGGCGGCGTCGTCGAACCCGGCCTTTCTGGCGATCCGGCGATGGTGCTGCAGCTCGTATCGGCTGTTGCGCAGCTGCGCTACCCGCAGGATCACCAGCTCGGTGTCGCGTTTGGGCAGTTTGCCACCGGACAGCAACAGCCCCGCCCACGGCAGCCAGCACCACATCAGCCGCTTGTGCTGGCCGAGCGTGGTGAACAGGTGTGCCTGCGGGACGAGTTGCCGGCGAGCGGCAAGCTTGCAGAACACCCAGTTGAAGACCCCCAGGTCGCGCAGCCGGGGGGTCGAGGGGATGCGGTCTGTCGCGCCGGTCTCGCACACCCGCGTCACCCTACCTGGCTGCGACGATGCCCCCTGCGTGGTCGGGCGGGCGAATCGGTATTTGGTGAGGTGATGCTGGTTTTGGCATGATCACGCTGGCCGGGAGACAGGGAGCGGGAGCACAGCATGGCAGGCGATGAATCGGCGCACCGCACCGGCGTGGCCGGTTTGGCGAAAGTCATGATGCCGGTCCCGGATCCGCACCCTGACGTTTTCGATCGGCAGTGGCCGCTGCGGGTCGCCGACATCGACCGGGAGGGCCGGCTGCGGTTGGACGCCGCCGCCAGGCACATCCAGGACGTCGGTCAGGACCAGCTGCGTGAACTGGGGTTCGAGGACACCCATCCACTGTGGATCGTGCGCCGCACCATGGTCGACCTCATCCGGCCGGTCGAGTTCAACGACATGCTGCGGCTGCGGCGCTGGTGTTCGGGCACGTCCAACCGCTGGTGTGAAATGCGGGTCCGCATCGACGGGAGGCGCGGGCACGGCCTCATCGAGTCCGAAGCGTTCTGGATCAACATCAACCGGGACACCCAGCTGCCGTCGCGGATCTCCGACGACTTCCTCGACGGCCTGCGCCGCACCACCAGCGTCGACCGGCTACGTTGGAAGGCCTACCTGAAGCCGGGCAGCCGTGAAGGCGCCGCCGAAATCCACGAGTACCCTATTCGGTTCACCGACATCGATCTGTTCGACCACATGAACAACTCTGTGTACTGGTCGGTGGTGGAGGACTACCTGTCCGGTTACCCGGAACTGCTGGCTGCGCCGCTGCGGATCACCCTCGAACACGACGCCCCGGTCGCACTCGGCGACAAGCTGGAAATCATCTCGCACGTCCACCCGCCGGGCTCCACCGACCGGTTCGGACCCGAACTGGTCGATCGCACCGTCAGAACGCTCACCTATGTGGTCGGTGACAAGACGAAAGCCGTCGCAGCGATCTTCCCACTGTTAAAGCCAGAACCGACACCAGGGTTGGAGGAAAAGAATTGAGTGACAACGTGATCCAACGGGTAGGGGTCGTCGGTGCCGGGCAGATGGGCGCCGGCATTGCCGAGGTCACCGCCCGCGCCGGCGTGGAGGTGACCGTCTTCGAGACCGCCGAGGAGCTGGTCGCTGCGGGCCGAAACCGCATCGTCACATCGTTGGACCGGGGGGTGAGCGCGGGCAAGGTCACCGAAAGCGAACGTGACGCCGCGACCGCGAAGCTGGCCTTCACCACCGACCTGGGCGACCTGGCTGACCGGCAACTGGTGATCGAGGCCGTCATCGAGGACGAAAAAGTCAAAGCGTCGATCTTCACCGAGTTGGACCGCGTGGTGACCGACCCGGCCGCGGTGCTGGCGTCGAACACCTCCAGCATCCCCATCATGAAACTGGCCGCGGCCACCAAGAATCCGGCGCGGGTGCTGGGCCTGCACTTCTTCAATCCGGTGCCGGTGCTGCCGCTGGTCGAACTGGTGAGCACGCTGGTCACCGACGAAGCCGCCGCCACCCGTGTCGAAGAGTTCGCCCGCGTCACGCTGGGCAAGGAGGTGGTGCGTTGCTCCGACCGGTCCGGTTTCGTGGTCAACGCACTGCTGGTGCCCTACCTGCTGTCGGCGATCCGGATGGTGGAGGCCGGCTTCGCCACCGCCGGCGACGTGGACAAGGCTGTGGTCGCCGGCCTTTCGCATCCGATGGGACCGCTGCGGCTGTCCGATCTGGTCGGTCTGGACACGCTCAAGCTGATCGCGGACAAGATGTTCGACGAGTTCAAGGAGCCGCTCTACGCTGCACCGCCGCTGCTGCTGCGGATGGTCGAAGCGGGTCTGCTGGGCAAGAAGTCCGGGCGGGGCTTTTACCGCTACTGACGGCCTACCGACTCCCCTCGCGCACCGGAGGCCGCAACCGCGGCGGGACTGGGGGCGGGTGCGGCTCGGCGTTGAACTGCTCCAGCGACCCGCCCGCCTCGACGATCCCGCACAGCGCGCTCCAGCTCAGCATGGTCAGATAATCGATCAGGTCGTCAGAGGGCATCCGCGGGTCCAGCAGCCACGAGTGGGTGGCCAGCTGGACGCCGCCGACGATCATGTACGCCCAGGCTTCGACGCCGCGGGTGTCCAACCCCACTTGCTTCATCCGTCGTCGCAGCATCACCGCGAGCATGCGGGCGATGATCCGCTCGGAGTCGGCGATCACCTTGCTCTTGCTGGCCGAGCTGTTGGCCATCACGAACCGGT
>NZ_JBYCLE010000516.1:0-9400 GCF_057473765.1 Mycobacterium sp. TH-M106
CCGCGCACTACGGCGGCTCCACCGCCCGTTCGGGCGGCGGCGTATGGATCCCGAACAATGAGGTCCTGGCCCGTGCCGGGGTCGAGGACACCAGGGAGGCGGCGCGGACCTACCTGCACACGATCGTCGGCGACGTTGTCGAACCCGAGCGGATCGACACCTACCTGGACCGTGCACCGGAGATGCTGTCGTTCGTGCTCAAAAACGCACCGGTGAAGATGTTCTGGGTGCCGGGCTACTCTGACTACTATCCCGAGGCGCCGGGGGGCCGCGCCGGGGGGCGCTCGATCGAACCGAAACCATTCAACGCCAAAAAACTCGGCGCCGACCTGCCAGGGCTGGAACCGCCCTACGGCAAGGTGCCGCTCAACGTGGTCGTGCTTCAACAGGACTACGTCCGGCTCAATCAACTCAAGCGCCACCCGCGGGGTGTGCTGCGCAGTGTGAGGGTCGGTGCGCGCACCATGTGGGCCAAGGCAACCGGCAAGAACCTCGTCGGCATGGGTCGGGCGCTAATCGCCCCGTTACGGATCGGACTGCGCAATGCCGGTGTGCCGGTGCAACTGGACACCGCGCTGACCGACCTCTACGTCGAAGACGGCGCGGTGCGCGGTGTCTACGTGCGTCACAACGACACACCCGAGACCGGCGAACCGGTGCTTATCAGGGCACGACACGGCGTCATCCTGGCTTGCGGGGGATTCGAGCGCAACGAGCAGATGCGGGTCAAGTACCAGCGCTCTCCGATCACTGCCGACTGGACCGTCGGCGCCGCCGCCAACACCGGCGACGGCATTGTGGCTGCCGAGAAGTTAGGCGCTGCTTTGGATCTGATGGAAGATGCGTGGTGGGGGCCGAGCATCCCGCTGCCGAACGGCCCATGGTTCGCTCTCTCGGAGCGCAGCGCGCCGGGCTCGATCATCGTCAACGCCGCCGGACAGCGCTATATGAACGAAGCCAGCCCCTATGTGGAGGCAACGCACCGAATGTATGGCGGCAAGTGGGGTCAGGGCTGCGGGCCCGGTGAGAATCTGCCGTCCTGGATGATCATGGATCAGCAGTGCCGCGACCGCTATCTGTTCGCCGGCCTGCCGGGCGGCCAACGTATCCCGCGCAAGTGGCTGGATGCCGGTGTCGTCGTGATCGCCGACACCATTGCTGCGCTGGCCGACGAGATCGGCGTCGACGGTGCCGGACTGCAACACACACTGGACCGCTTCAACGGATTCGCACGGTCGGGCATCGACGAGGATTTCCATCGCGGAGAAAGCGCCTACGACAAGTACTACAGCGACCCGACCAACAAGCCCAATCCGAGCCTGGCTGAACTGATTCATCCCCCGTACTACGGTGTCACGATGGTACCGGGCGATCTGGGTACCAAGGGCGGGATCCGAACCGACGTGCACGGCCGGGCATTGCGCGACGACGGCAGCGTCATCGACGGCCTGTACGCCGCCGGTAACGTCAGCGCACCGGTGATGGGCCACACCTATCCCGGACCCGGCGGCACCATCGGCCCGGCAATGACTTTCGGCTACCTAGCCGCGCTGCACATCGCCCAATCAGTAGCCGGGCTGGCCTGACATGCCGATCGACGTCGACCTTGCGCTGGGCGCCGAGCTGGAGCCGGTCGACTTCTCCTGGACCGCTAGTAATGTCCAGCTCTACCACCTCGCGCTGGGGGCCGGCGCGGACCCGCTGGACCCACGTGAGCTGAGCTACGTGGTCGACCACACCCCAAAGGTGCTGCCGACGTTCGGCTGTGTCGCGGCGTCGTTCAACGAGATCGAACCGCCCAAGGTCAACTGGCCGGGGGTCCAGGTCGACCTGGCCAAGGTGCTGCACGCATCAGAGCGGGTCACCGTGCCGGCGCCGTTGCCACCGTCCGGCAGCGCGCGAGCCGTCAGCCGGATAGTGGGGGTCTGGGACAAGGGCAAGGCCGCAATCGTCGTGCTCGAGACGTCGGTGACCGGAACCGACGGCACCCCGCTGTGGACGCAACACCGTTCCGTCTTCGCCCGCGGCGAAGGGGGGTTCGGCGGCGAGCGGGGGCCTTCGGCGTCGTCCGCTGCACCCGACCGGGCCCCGGATTTCGAGGTCGATATCTCGGTGCTGCCGCAGCAGGCGCTGCTGTACCGGATGTGCGGGGACCGCAACCCGCTGCATTGTGATCCCGAATTCGCTGTCGCCGCGGGCTTTCCCAAGCCGATCCTGCACGGATTGTGTACTTACGGCATGACCTGCAAGGCGATCGTCGATACCCTGCTCGACGGCGACGTCGCCGCCGTCAGGTCATACGAAGCCCAGTTCGCCGGCGTGGTGTTCCCCGGCGAGACGCTGCGGGCTGCGGTCTGGAAAGAGGACGGTCATTTCCATGGCGCCGTGCTGGCACCCGAGCGTGACAACGCTCCCGTGTTATCCGGCGTCCAGCTGACCCCGGCATAGCTGCCGGCTGAGCCCTGCCGGATCGAGACGGTGCTGTATGCATGTCGCAATCCTCGCGTAATGACCGCTGATCAGGGTGTAGGTGAAACGCGCACCAGCTACCCCTGTCGTTGATCATCGGAGCCTGCATGCGGTTGACGGTAATCGGCGCTGTCAGCACCGTTCTGATCGCCGGAGCATTCGTTGCCGGGCCGGCACTTGCCACGGCGGCACCGGTGAGTCGCCAGCTGAGCCTGACCGGGCCAGGATTCCGGGTGCAGTTCACCCAGACTCCGTTTGCCATGCAGGTGTTGAACTCAGCCGGTCAGACGGTGCTGGCGCAGGTGCCCAACACGAGTTTGCCAGAGTTGGCGACAGACGTCGCCGCTTTGCCTTTGGGCATAACCCCGTCGGTTTTGCCGCTTCCGCACCGCTATGCGCCGTTCACCTTCACGGTGGGTCCGCAGTACACCGCCGCGTTTCCGGCAACGTTGTGGGAAGGCAACTTACTCGTGGCAGCGAACGGCGGATGCCAGTACGCGGCCACCGGAGTGCGTTCGGCTCGTCAGGTGCACAACGGGCTGGAACTGACGCTAACCACCGACGACCCGTCGAATCGCACCTTGGCGTTGAGACTCACCGCGTATCCCGGCCGGTTGGGCGTGGAGGTCACCCCCAGCAACACCACCGGAATCGCCGCTATGGGGGACAGCTTCATCTCCACGGGCAGTGAGCATTTCGCTGGGTTCGGCGGCGTGCACAGTGGCCTGGACCAACAAGGGGCACGCTTTCCGAACTATGTCCAAGAGGAGAACATAGACCTCGGCCCGTTTCAACCACTGTTCGCCGTCACACAGGGGAAGCACTATCTGTTCCCCAACGGTCCGCAGGCGGCCTACTACGTCCAGCCACAATTCGTCTCCTCTCACGGCTACGGTTTCTTGTTGGACCAAGCCGAACTCGCCGACTGGCACCTCGACTCGTTCCCCCACCTCCAAGCCTGGCAGGTCAATGTCGCGGCCAATCACCTGAACTACCAAGTCGCAGTCGGTGATCCCGGGCAGGCCGGCAGCACGTTCACCGCGGTCACCGGCCGCCAACGTGTTCCCCCGACGTGGGCGCTGGGTGCGGAGTTAGACCGCGTCAACCCGGTGATCGGGAGGCTTAACGCCGAGGGCTACGCGGCGATCGTCCGCAGCGACTTGGCGACCATCGTCGCCGACCATTTACCGATCACCGCCTACCGCATCGAGGCCTGGCACATCTTGGCCCCGGCCGTTCTGCAGCAACTGATCGGCGACTTCCATGCCCACGGCATTCACGTGCTGCTGTACATCAATGGCGGCTTCCTCAGCTCTTACGCGTCCGGCGGCACCGACGATCCCGCGGAGTACGAATACGCTGTGGCACATAACCTTGTCGCGACGAAGGCGAACGGCCAGCCATACCTATTCAGCTCACCACTCATGCATCCTGGCGCGGTGATCGACTTCACCAACCCGGCCGCTAAAGCCTACTACCAAAGCATCGTGACCGCGGCATTGGAGACCGGGGCGGACGGGTTCATGAGCGACTTCGGCGAACAGGTCCTACCCGACATGCATTTCGCCAACGGCCAAACCGGAGCCACCATGCACAACATGTTCCCGGTGCTCTACCAACAAGCAACCCGGGAGGCGGTCGACGCCTTCGAACAAGCACACCCCGAGCGACACATCTGGTACTACAACCGCTCCGGCTATACCGGCTCCACCCGGTATGAGGCCAGCAACTTCCCGGGCGATGAAACCAGCGACTACTCCCCGGCTTCCGGCCTGGCATCACTTACCTCGGACATGCTCAACCGCGGACTGGCCGGCGCCTACGGCTACAGCACCGACATCGGCGGCTACGTCGACGAACTCACCGGCCCCACCACGAACGAGCTGTTCCTGCGGTGGGCAGAATGGGCTGCGCTGTCGCCGATCTTTCGTCTACACAACGATGGATTCACCGGGACGAAAATGCCGTGGGATTTCACCCAACAGTCCCTGGACACCTACCGCCGGCTCGCCGAACTCCGCCAACGAGCCGCACCGCTGATCGCAGCCACCTGGGCCGATGCCACCAGCACCGGAACGCCTCTGATGCGTCCGGTGTGGCTCGTCGCACCCACCGACGATCGGGCCTGGGCCGCCAACCAGGAATGGCTGCTTGGGCCGGATGTCCTCGTCGCCCCGGTCGTCACCAACTGGGCCACCCAGCGATCCGTGTACATACCCCCGGGTTGTTGGGCCCGACAAGACAGCACTGGAACCTATACCGGCCCAGCCGAAATCACCATCGCCGCACCCTTGTCCGATCTGCCCTATTTCTTCCGTTGCGGCACCAAACCTTTCTGATCACAGGCTCGGGATCTGGCCACCGGTGTCACCGGGCCGCGCAACCGGGGTTGGTATGCCGTCCGTACGCCCACAGCTTTGCTGAGCCAAAGCCGTTGCGTCACGCGCCCGATAACCTTATGATGTGATGTTATCTATGAAGCGCTAGGCCGAATCACGCCTTTAGATTTCAGAAGGTTTTGCTTCGGGCGGGAAGCAATCCCCGCTCGGCGGCGGAGCCTGACACCGCTAGGAAAGGTCTAGGAAGGCACCACCATGCAGCTAGTAACTCTTCGCTCCTGCCCCACCGCGGGTATCGCCATCGTCGGCGTCAGCCTCATCGCCGTCACCCCGTTAGCAGCGCCCCTGCCGCGCGTCCACATGCCTGAGATCCAGCTCACCGCTGGCGAGGCAGACGCTGCCACAGACGTCGTCATCGACATCGTGCGGCATGGGCAAAGAATCTCTGACAATGTCCTGCCCGCCTCGTCGACTTTCGGGCCTCCGCTCAGTCCGCTCGGTGAGGAACAGGCGCAGGCGGTCGGGGAGAAACTCTTCAGCGAACTCGGCCCGGTATCCGGAATCTGGGAGGGGCAGGGAATCAGAGTCATGCAGACCGCGGAACCATTCGCCACGCTCGAACACATGACCCCGATCGTCACTCCCGGACTCAACGAGGTCGGCGGCGGCATTTACGGTAACGACCCGATTGCCAGCATTGGTGGCATCCTGTACGAACTGAACCTGGGGCTCTGGCCGTTAGGGTTCGATCTCTGGCCGACGGTGCCGGGCACTACTCTCGTCAACGGGGTTGCGACTGACCTGAACTTTACCCAGGGAATCGACACGATGTACGAGGGCGCTCTGGCTAACCCGGTCATCAGCGACAACGGCGCGATCACCGCCGTGGGGTTCAACAGTGCAGTGGCACTGACTGACTGGGTGCTGCTCAACGTCAAAAATCCGGACCTCACACTACTCACCCAGCTCACCATTGAAGGACTCAAGAACGGAAACTTGAACGGCATTCTTCCGGACACCGGCATCATCGAAATCGAGGGCAATCCCACCGACGGTTGGACGCTGGTCAGCTGGAACGGGCACAGCGTCCCCCAGACTCCGGATTTGTTCGATCAACTCTTCGTTGACTACCGTGACCTGGTCCTGCCACCGCAAATCGCGCTATGGAAAGGCTTCCTGGACTTCCTCGGCGGAGGTCCGGTAGACCAGTCAATTGGGTATACCGGTGCCGCGCAAAGCCTCGTCGACACTCTCGTACAGAACCTCGCCACGACGGCAGGCGATGCGGTTACGTCGCTCAGCAGCCTCGTCGCATCCTTCTGACATCGGATGCTGATTTGTCAAGGGCAAGGTGAAGCGCCAGCAAAAACCTCGAAAACCTCGGAAACCAGTATCGGCGCTGCCACAGGTCAAGATGCCCGCATCGCCGCTCGGTGTTCTGCCCCGGCTTTGCCCGTGGCCAGAGTGCACAGTTCGGTTGTCAGGGTTTGGATCCGGCGTTGTACGGCAGCGGGGTTGATAGCGGAGTAGGTGTCGGCGAGGATCACCTTGTCCTCGGCGCTGACGGTCGCGTCCGCCTCGGCACGGCGGTGCGGGGTAGTCGGGGTGTCGTATTTTCTCGACATCTTGACGCCGGTGTGGACCTTCGCCACCAACCTTTGATGCGGGTGGAAATAGTTGGTAAGCATCGACTGCAGCTTCCATATCCTGTTGAGCAGCAGGATCTCTGCGGCCGTGTCGCAGCGGTGGTAACCGACCTGGGCGCGGATGGTCTCCCGGCTTCGCTGTTCGCCGCGGCGGTAGCCACCCTGGCCATCCTGGCCGCCCTGGCCACCCTTGTCGCCCAGCGGTGACCGAGTGAAGGTGATCTGACGCTTGATGCACCAGATGAACAGACTTTCGTTGATGCGGTCACCGGCATTGTCGTTGTCAACGCCGAGAATCGGGAAGGGCATGGTGATGGCGATGTCATCGAGTGCGGCCAGCGCGCATTTGTGCGTTGTGTTGCATACGCTGCGCTTCTCGGTCCAGCCGGTTGCGATGTCGGTGACTGTCAGCGTCCCAGCGCGCCGACCGAAAACGTCGCCGCCATCGCGGGGCACAAAGCGGACTTCGACGAATCCTGGCACGGCGTTGCGCCGTTCGGTGCAGACGCGTGCCGGAATCCGGCATTTGAGCAACCGGCCCGGTTCGGCGCTGCCGCGGTGCTCGAGTTCGTGTTTCCGCCGTTCCGGTGCCAGCCGTCGGTCGATGGTGGCCGCCGACATGCCAGTCAACAGGCTCGCGGTGTCGTCATCGATGTCCAGCTCGCCGAACCGGCGGAGGGCCGACACCAGCTCGCCGAGCACCGGAGCCAGCCGTTTGCCGGCCGGCATGCCGAGCACCGACCAGCAGAACACCAGCGTCGCAATCACTTCGGGACCGTACTTCGGAGGTCGTAGGCGCCTGGCCGCAACGACAGTCGGCCGCCCAGCGCGGCGCAGTGCCTTGCGTGCGTGATCGCGATGCCAACCGGTGGCGGCGCACAACTCGTCCAATATCCGCCGCTTGTCCGCCTTGCAGGCTTGTCGATAGCGGGTAGCAACCGCCCTTGTCACGCTCTTGCGTTGCGTCATCGTCCTTCCGATCGCCCAGGCTTACTGCGTCGTTCCGGAATCGCTGCTTCGACATCGTTTGGTCGACAGACGACAAGTGTTGCGTACGAAGAACCGGTCTGTCAAATCGGTTCATCGCACCTATTGTTACCGGCTGGCGTGCACAGACACAGTTACCGCACCCCTACGTCAGATACGAAGTACCTGTCAAGATGACCTACACTGGCGACATGCGCCTGACGACAGCGAGCTACGTCATGCTCGGAATGCTCTCGCTGGGGGCGAAATCCGGATACGAAATCCGACGCTCGGCGGAGTTGTCGTTGAGGTACTTCTGGGCCGTCTCACCCGCCCAGATCTATACCGAGCTAGCCCGGCTCGAGGACGCCAAACTCGTCCGAGGCGTCGACAGTACACGTGGTAAACGACCTCGACGAACCTTTAGATTGACCGCAGCCGGACGCGAAGCGTTGCGAACGTGGCTTCTGCAGGATGACTTCGGCCGGATCGAGATTCGCGACCAATTTCTCTTGAAGCTGTTCTTCGCCGACGCCCTCGACCAGCATGAGGTGCACTACCTCATCGAAGCGGCCCAAGCCCGCTCGGGTACGGCGCTGCGGACGATTGAACAAGTAGCATCACCCGCGGCAGAAAAGACCCTCGAGCGCCACGGAGCGTCCTACCCGTCGCGTGTTGCCGCGTTTTACACAGAACTCCACCAATTCATCCGTGACTGGTGCGATCGGTTGCAGGACGACCTGGCGGGCGAGGGCTGACGCGTCTTCCTGGCGGTGCGAGATCTCGTCGGCCCCCGCGCCTGCGCTCACGGCAACAGATCGAACGGCACAGCACTGGCCATCGGTGCGACGTCCGCACCCTGCGAGGCGATCTGGGAGCTGATTTCGGTGCTGAGCGTGCTGAAATCGGCCAGCGCCGTACTCGGGTTCAGCGCCTGTGCCACCGATTGAGCCAGCTGTGACAGCGAGTCGACGAAGGATGCGGAGCCGCTGGAGGACGCCGAATAGCTGCTCGCGTTCATGATCGACACCGCCAGGTCGTCGCGCGCGTTGAGCAAGCCGGCGGTGATGCTGGTGGCCGGATCGGTCAACGTCTCGTCGACGACCGTGCCGAGCCCGCCCAGGCCGGTGAACAGGTCTGTCAGCACCTGCGACCCCTGGCCGGACGAGATGGAGCTGTGCATTGCGTGAATGGTTTGCTCGACGACGACCTCCAACCGCAGCAATGACAACAGGGTGGGCATCGTGACGTCGTTGACCGCTAGGGACGAGTTGTCCTTGAGCGCCAAGAGAGCACCGACGGGGTCGGCCACGGTGTCCTTGACGAGGGTCAGCGGGTCGGGTATCAGCGCCGGATTCAGCATCCGGTCGAATACCGACGGCACGTCCTGCGGAAGGCCGTACTGCGTGCTCTGACCGCCGAATATCTCGCCGAACATCTGCGGACCCACCGCGGCCTTGATCTGATCGTATTCGAGGTTGGCCCCCAACCAGCCGGTGTTTTCGTTCTGGTCGTGCGTGTAGTCCCATTCGAACAGGCGTAATTGGGCGTCGGCTGCATATTCCGCGGGTGTGACGGTGGGGGTGTCAGCCGGCAGATATTGCTTGACATCGGCGACGTCGACGACTTCGGTCGTTACCGGTAGTGGGGCCTTCGGAACGGACTGCAGGCCCTGAAACCGTAGCCAAATCCCACCGTCTGCGGCACCGTTGTCATTGAGCCAGTTCGCCACCCCCGGGTCTTGGCTACTGATGACGTAGTAGGTGTAGCCATTGGGATCGTGGAACGTGTCGGCGAAGTTCAGGTTGCCCGTCGCGGTCCCCGAGGGAGCAGTCTGCCCATACATATTGGTCACCATCGCGCTTGAGTACGAAGCGTCGATAGTGGGCACCTTGACGATGAGCGCCTGATCAGGTTGAAGCGAGTAGTCACCGGCGCTAAGCCATTGGTTGTTGCCCGTCAGCAGCGGCCCCGGCATGA
>NZ_JBYCLE010000517.1:0-15309 GCF_057473765.1 Mycobacterium sp. TH-M106
ATCGACTACCATCGCGCCCACACCAACCCCACCGGGGAGACGCCATGAGTTGGGTAATTTCCCGCGCGATCTCTGCGGTTAAGTCAGAAACACCTCAAGCGCATTGAGACTTACAGCGCATTCAGTGGCGAGTCGTCGAACACGTGCCCGCCACCACCGGGCTGACGTCGATCCTCCCACCGTTGCGGCGGTTAATCAAGATACAGTCATCCCGGTATGTATCTAGCGACACTGACCGCCAGCCTTGGACCCGCGTCGCTTGAGAATCGTGTTCGGACACCAGCGACATCGATTCGAGAAGCCGAACCGTTCGCCGACCCGGCGCAGGGTGTCGACGGTGGACGTTGTTCACCAGGACGTCGAGCGGCCCCAGCCGGTGTTCGGTGTGGTCAAGAAACGCCGCAAACCCCGGCCGGTCGGTGACGTCGAGCTCACAGCCGCACACCTCACCCCCGATCGACTCGCCCAGCTCGTCGGCCGTCTTCTCAGCCAGCTCCGCGTCGATGTCGCCGAGCGCCACCCTGGCGCCGGCGCGCAGGAACGCCGTGCCGGTGGCTTTGCCGATGCCCCGCGAGCCTCCGGTGGTCGCGACAACCTTGCCTCGAAGACTGTTTCGCTGCTTCGTCATTGGTGCTCCTCCAACATGGACTTGAGCACCTTGCCGGTTTCGTTGCGGGGCAGCTGTTTCACGAAGACCACGTCTCGGGGCACCTTGTGCCGGGCGAGATGCGTCCGCACATAGGCCCGGACGTCATCGGCGACGAGACGAGAGCTGCTGACCACGTAGGCGCGCAGCCGTTTTCCGAACTCCGGATCATCGACGCCCACCACCGCGGCATCGACGATGTCGGGGTGCTCGGCCAGCAGATTCTCGACTTCGAGCGGAAAGACGTTCTCCCCGCCGGACACGATCATCTCGTCGTTGCGGCCGTCGACGAACCACAGGCCAGACTCATCGAAATGCCCGGTGTCGCCGGTAGACAACAACCCGTCGACGATCTCCTTGTTGTCGCCGTTGGTGTATCCAGTGAAGCTCAGGCCGCTCGACACGAACAACGTGCCCACCTGCCCAGGCATGGTGATTTTGCGGCGGTGCTCGTCGTAGCAGGCGAGCTGGCATCCGACGGGTGGCCGGCCGACGGTGCCGGGTGCAGCCCGCAATTCCTGCGGCGTCGCGACGGCGGCCGCCGCGACTTCGGTCGACCCGTAGAGGTTGTAGAGCACATCACCGAACGCCGCCGCGGTACGACGACACAGGTCCGGAGACAACGCCGATCCGGCGGCGAACACCACCTGCAGTGACGAGGTGTCGTATCGCTCGAGGGTCTCGCGACCCAGGTCGAGGATTCGCTGCAACATCGTCGGGACCAGGACTAGCGCGCCGGCGCGGTATTTCGCGACGGATGCCAGCGTGGCTTCCGGATCGAATCGGCGCGCCAACACAATCCGGTTGCCCAGGGCCAGGCCCAGTGCGCACGTCGCCAGGCCGGTGGCATGGAACAGCGGAGCCGCCACACAATAGGCGCCGCCGGCCGGCCAGGCGATCCGGTCCAGAAGTTGGGCCGACTGCCACGGGTCGATCCGGTTGCGCGGTGCGCCTTTCGGGGTGCCGGTGGTCCCGCTGGTCAGCAACACCATGCCACCCGGGCGGTCCGGCGCGGGCAGCGCCGCGCGCGATTGGCCGACCAGCACGGTATCCGTCGACAGCGCGTCGACCCGATCGCCGAATTCGTCATCGGCGAAAACGCAGCTGACCTTTTCCCGGGCACAGACATCGGCAAGTTGCGGCCCGGCGAAGCCGGTGTTCATCAGCACCACCCGGGCACCGATCTTGTTGGCCGCGCTCAGCGTGAGCATGATGGCCCTGGAGTTGCGATGCAACACGGCGACCCCCACGTCGGGGCGAACCCCGTTGGCGCGCAGCCCACGCGCCAACGCGTTGGACGTCTCGTCCAGCTCACGGAAGCGCAGGGTGCCCGACTCATCAGTGATCGCCGGCGCGTCGCCGTAACGGGCGGCGGTGTAGGCGGTCAGCCCGCCGAATACACCGTACCGCCGCATCTCCCAGAATGCCCGCAGCGCAAAGTCCGGGCGCCGCAGGTCCACCAGCCCGCGGCGGTGCAGCACAACAGCCGCACGCAACAGATCCTTCACGACGCGGTGTCGGCTTTCGCATCGTCCTCGGCCGCCGGGAACCGGTGTTCGCGCGCCAGCCGGTAGTCGATCACCAGAGCGGGCATCCCGGCGTACCGCGACAGGTGCGACGCGAACCCCCGGTGGGTACGTGCCGAACAGATCAGGTAGCCGCTGCCGTGCAGCACTAGCATCACTCCGGGGCCATCGCCGGCGCCCGGTGCCCGCACCCACTCTCCGCACGGCGGGCCGGGCACGATCTGCACCCGGGTACCGGAAACCACCGCGCTGGCGTAGGCGACCATCCAGTCGGCGAACGGCCGAATCCAGCCGAGCACACCCGGATTCGACACTGCCAGGTGCAGGCCCGCGGTCATCACCGAGCGCGCCAGCGGACTGTATGTCAACTGGTCGGCGATCGCCACCGACGTGCGCCGCAACGCCCGGGCCGTGCTGGCGGTCATGCCGACAGCAGGCCCTTGGCGATGTGGGTCACCTGGACCTCGTTGCTGCCGGCGTAGATCATCAACGACTTCGCGTCGCGCGCCAGTTGTTCGACGCGGTACTCGGCCATGTAGCCGTTGCCGCCGAACAACTGCACCGCCTCCATCGCGACGTCGGTCGCGGCTTCCGACGAATACAGCTTGATCGCCGACGCCTCCGCCAGCCCCGGTACCTTGCCGGCCTGCAGCTTCTCGCACGTGGCAAACACCATGTTCTGCACGTTGATCCGGGCCACTTCCATCTTCGCCAGCTTGAGCTGGATCAGCTGGAACTGGCCGATATTCTGGCCCCACAGCGTGCGGTTCTTTGCGTAATCGATGCATAGCCGGTGGCATTCGTTGATGATCCCCAGCGCCATCAGCGCCACACCCAGCCGTTCGGCGGAGAAGTTCGCCCGGGCACTTTCCCGGCCGTCTCCGCCGCTGTGCTGTTCGGACTCGCCGAGCAACCGGTCCGGCGTGATCCGCACATTGTCGAAGAACAATTCGCCGGTCGGCGACGACATCATGCCCATCTTCTTGAACGGCTTGCCCTGAGTCAGACCGGGCATTCCGGAGTCGAGCACGAAGGTCAGCACCGGGCGCCTGCGCCGATCGGCCGAACCGTCGTCGAGCTTGGCGTAGACGATCAGCACGTCGGCATCGGGCCCGTTGGTGATGAACGTCTTCTGCCCGTTGAGGATGTAGTCGTCGCCGTCGCGCTTGACATAGGTTTTCATGCCGCCGAAGGCGTCAGACCCAGAGTCGGGTTCGGTGATCGCCCAGGCCGCGATCTTGTCCAGCGTCATCAAGTCGGGCAGCCAGCGCTCCTTTTGGGCCAGCGTGCCGCGGCTCATGATGGTTGCTGCGCCCAGGCCGAGGCTGACGCCGATCGTGGAAAGCAACCCGATGCTGACGCCGGCCAGTTCGGACACCAGCACCGCGACCATCGACACCTGGGCGCCCAGCGCACCCAACCCGCCCGAACCCGTCCGCTCCGGCTCTGACTGCCGGGCGCGCTCGCGATTCAGCATCGTCTTCACCGCTTCGGCGGCCAGCGCGTCCAAGCCGAACTCGGCAAACAGTTTGCGCGCGATGGGGTACGGCGACAGCTCGCCGGTCTCCAGTGCGTCGAGGTGCGGCCGGATTTCTTTGCGGATGAATTCGCGCACCGTATCGCGCATGATCAGGTCGGTGTCAGACCACTCAAACATCAGCTGCTCCTGCTCATTGCGGCAGCCGGTCGGCGATATCGTCGATCAGCCACGGTCCATCGGTTTCGATGGTGTCCACGTCGCGCCAGCCGGCCAGCAGCGAGATAGCCCCGCCCTGAACCGCGTACACCTTTCCGGTGACCGGGCATTTGTCGGTGGCCAGGTAGGCGGCCAGCGGGGAGATGTTGGCCGGACTGAACAGGTCGAGCTCACCGTCCTCGGGTTCGGCCATCAACGAGCCCATACCCGGGGTGGCCAGGGTGAGCCGGGTCCGGGCGATCGGCGCGATCGCATTGACCCGCACCCCGTACCGGTCCAACTCGTCGGCGGCGATCAACGTCAGCGCTGCTATCCCGGCCTTGGCCGAGCCGTAGTTGGCCTGTCCGGCGTTCGGCAATGTGACGCCGGAGCCCGACGTGGTGTTGATCACCGCAGCGTTGGGCTGATCCCCTGCCTTCGACTGCGCCTTCCAGTACGCGGCGGCATGGTGCAGCATCGCGAAATGCCCCTTGAGGTGGACAGCGATGACCACATCCCACTGCGCCTCCTCCATGCCCGCGATGAACGCATCTCGCAGAATGCCTGCGTTGTTGACCAGCACGTCGAGCCGACCGAACTCGTCCACCGCTTGGCGAACAACGCTTTCCGCGCCCGCCCAGGTCGCGATGTTCTCGGTGTTGGCGACGGCCGTGCCGCCGGCGGCGGCGATCTCGTCGACCACGGCGCGGGCCGGGCTGCTATCGGCTCCGGCGCCGGTGTTGTCCCCGCCCACGTCGTTGACCACGACCCTGGCCCCCTCCTTGGCGAACAGCAGCGCATGCTCGCGCCCGATCCCACGGCCGGCACCGGTGATCACCGCGACCCGGCCATCCAATACACCCATCGGTATGTTCCCCTACTCGTTGGAGATCTCGGCGAGACCATCGGTGATGACGAAGTCCTCACCCCGGGCGGTCTCGAATGCATAGCTGGTGATGCCGCTGTCGCGGTCCTTTTCCCAAATTCGGGTCTCCAGATCATCCCCCGGCAGCACCGGTTTGGAGAACCGCACCGCGAACCGCTTGAGCCGGTTGACGTCCGAGCCGGCGAGTTCGGTGAGCACCGCCCACGAGGTAAACGCCATCGTGCACAACCCGTGCGCGATGATGCCCGGCAGCCCGGCGTCTTTGGCCACCTCCTCGTCGAGGTGGATCGGCATTGGATCACCGGCAGCCGGCGCGTAACGGAACGTCTGGTCGGCGTCGATGTGCGCGATGACCTTGGCCGCGGGCGCGTTGTCGCGTAGCTTGTCGTCGAATTTGTGGTCCGGGCTCAGTTCGCCGACCGCCTTTCCGACCCGCAACCCGCGCACGAACGTGGTGACGTACTGCTCGTTGACCAGTTCGCCGGCCTCGGTGCGGCACTCCAGTACGATCGCGGCCCGGGTGCCTTTCTCCAGTCCCTGGTAGCCGATCATCTTGCCGCGCGAAACCAGCCTGTCACCCGGCCGGATCGGCCGGTGGAAGTGGAAGTCCTGCTCTCCGTGCACGACTCGCGGGATCGCCTCGGCCGGCATCACGTCGACGGCCGGGGTGAGCAGCGCCTCGAAGACCGGCACGATCGCGAACACCGGCGGCGCGACATCGCCTCGTCGGTGCGCGTCGATCGGGTCGTTGGTGGCCGCCGCATATTCGGCCAACCGTTCCCGGGTGACCTCGAACCGCTCTTCGTCGGTCCACTGGTCCAGGGCGCTGTCGTCGAACTCCATCTCCTGGGTCATCGGCATCCGCTCAGGTCGACGCCGAGGCCAGCGCGTCGAGCTGGTCGAGCGTCTTGTCGAGTTGCTTGGCACCGTCCTTTTCCACCGCTTTGCCCAGCGCACCCTTGATCAGGGCACCCTCGAACTCACCGAAGACGCTGAAATTCGAGCCGCTTGCCGCTGGCTCTATGGTGAAGGTGAACTGCGCCTTAACACCAGCCATTCCGGTGCCCGCCAGCACCAGGCGCCGCGGCGCCTCCACCGATTCGATCGTCCACTCGATTTTGTTGGCCATTCCCAGCATGACGATCTTGGCGGTCAGCTTCGCACCCGCCGAGAGCGCGGCCGGCGGTTCCTCCAGCCACTTCTCGTGCACGGTGAACCACTTGTCCCAGTTGGCCAGGTCGCTGACGGTTCCCCACAGCGCATCCGGGCTCGCCGACAGTTCCCGAGTAGCTTCGATGTGTCCCATTAGTTGTCCTCCTTTGTGTTAGCGTTCGGCCCGCTGATACGCGGTGACGACGGCCGCGCCGCCAAGGCCGATGTTGTGTTGCAGTGCCGCGGTGACCCCATCGACTTGCCGCTTATCGGCGGCACCACGCAATTGCCAGGTCAGTTCGGCGCACTGCGCCAGACCGGTGGCCCCCAACGGGTGCCCCTTGGAGATCAGGCCGCCGGACGGGTTGACCACCCACCGCCCGCCATAGGTGGTGTCGCCGTTGTCGATCAACTTGGGCGCCTCGCCCTCGCCGCACAGCCCCAGCGCTTCGTACAGCAACAACTCGTTGGCCGAAAAGCAGTCGTGCAGCTCGATCACCTGGAAATCCTCCGGACCCAGACCCGACTGGTGATAAACACGTTGCGCGGCCTGCACATTCATGTCGTAACCGATCAGCCCCTTGCAGGTGCCGTCGAAGCTGCTGGCGAAGTCGGTGGTCATGGCCTGCCCGACGATCTCCACCGCCTGTCCGGCCAAGCCGTGCTCGTCGACGAACTTCTCGCTGGCCAGGACCGCCGCACCGGAGCCATCCGAGGTCGGCGAGCACTGCAACTTGGTCAGCGGGTCGTAGATCATCCGCGAAGCCAGGATGTCATCGAGCGAGTAGGACTCCTGGAACTGCGCGTACGGGTTGTTCACCGAATGCTGGTGGTTTTTGTAGCCAATCTTGGCGAAATGCTCCGCGGTGGAGCCGTATCGCTGCATGTGCTCGCGGCCGGCGGCCCCGAACATCCACGGCGCCGGGGGGAACAGCACTTCGGAGATCTCGGCCATCGCCAGGATGTGCTTTTCTATCGGCTGCGCGCGGTCGTCGTAGGTCGACTCCAGCGAACCGGATTTCATCTTCTCGAACCCGAGCGCGATCGTGCAGTCGGCCAGACCGCCGCGAATCGTTTGCGCGGCAAGGTACAGCGCGGTCGACCCGGTCGAGCAGTTGTTGTTGACGTTGACGATCGGGATGCCGGTCATGCCCAGTTCGTAAAGCGCGCGCTGGCCCGACGTCGACTCGCCGTAGACGTACCCGACATAGCCCTGCTCGACCAGGTGGTAGTCAATTCCGGCATCCCGCAGCGCGTTGGTCCCGGACTCGCGGGCCATGTCCGGGTAGTCCCAGCCTTCGCGGCGCCCCGGCTTCTCGAACTTCGTCATCCCGACACCGATGACGAACACCTTGTCTGACATCGCACTCCTCCCAGAACACCACCACCAATGGCGGCGGATAACACAGAACCATACAGTGCTGAACGTATCTTGACTACCCCGCCGCTGCGGTGCACACTCTCTAGGCATCTCTGGATTGAGCTCTAGGCATCTCTGGATTGAGCTGTGGGTAACCGTGGAGTGATGATACGGTCGCTGGCGGTTATCTATACCCGATCAGCTGGCACCGTTCACCGGACGACGTCGGTCGGGAACAGTCTCGCCGGGGTGGGCAGCACTGTGCAGGGGGTGAACAAGCAGCTGCTGTGAGAATTAGGTACGTGCCGTGAGCCCAAGTTAATGATCACCTTCAAGTCCGGTTGGATCAGGTCGGCAAGCGGTGGCGGCGCACAGCGAATTCAGTTGTGGATCGGCAAACAACCCAACGGCTGTTTAGGGCGTCGTCAACGCCGATATGATGTCAAAATCGCCCTCAATTGTGCCCTCCAGCGCGGCCACGTCGGTCGCAACGAGATTCAAGACGTTGTCTCCGAGAAACAATGTCATAAAACCCATAAAAGTCATAAACTCACCGGGCAAGACACCGATGTCGTTGACGAATCCGTCAACATTTCCGCTGGCTAGAGCACCAATCCCGGAGAGGAAATGATTAACCATGACAGAAGGAGTGGTGGTCATGACTTCGCTGGCCACATCCACCGGCGGGAGGAACGCCGCAGCGCCACCACCGAGTGCCAGGGTCAGGTTTTCGACGGTATTAGTGTTCAGAGCCTGCACTACTGAAATGACATTGCCGACGGTGTCGCCTGGAGTTATTGTAGGCACCGGCACCGGCGGTGCCGACACCTCGATCTCCTGGTAAATAGGGGTGAGAGCCTCCGAAATCTCGGTGAAAATCCCCGCAAACGGGTCGGACGAAACGGGGTCTGATAACGACGTTAACCCTTTACCTTCAGCCTCGATGTCGCTGATAGCGGCATTCACGCCCCGCTGAGCTCCTGTTATCAGGTCGGTCAATACCGTGGCCCAGTCAACGTTGGGTAGGAACCCGGCGGGGGTAGCTACGTTCGCTGGTCCTGTCGAATAGCCGAAATCTGGACTGCCATAACCTAGGTTGACCAGGACTGTTAGGTCTGGCTGCAGCAAATCGGCCAAAGGATTCCCGATGACCGGAATGGAACGCAACGGATCCAGCAGCGGCAGGTCCTCCGTCGGAATCACGTAATAGTTGATGGCGCTTGCCCCTTCTGTCGGCAGTTTTATTGCCGTAGCGATTTCCGCGGGCGTGAGGGCACCCGCCGTTGGGTGCACATAGATGAAACCCAGGACAGCATTAACATCTGCCAGGATATCAATCGGGTACTGTGGGTAGTCCGACGCTCCGTCGTATTCCAGAGCGTACATATCGCTCGGGTAGATGGTATCCGTAGGGGTTGCGCCGTTGAGTGTGAGACCAAACGCCGGAAGGTAAATGTCCGGATAGCGCGCGAAGAGGCCGCCGTTGGGATTGTCGGGGTCGACGAGGAACACAAAGCCGAGCTGGTCGGCACTGGGTTGTTCGCTAGTCGGGAGGGCAGCTAGGTCGCTCATTGCTTCGCTGGCGATGATTCCGCTCTGGGAGTCAGTGAGGACGACGACATGGTTGCCCTCGTGGATCTGTTTCAAAATCGCCTGATCGAGAATGTCGACACCATCAGACACCGATTGGTTTAGCGTCAAGGTATTGACACCGGTGAGCGGATAAAGCTGCTCGGGCGTGTACACGCCCTGTGCGTTGGCAGTCGTAAAGCCCGGGAAATTGGGTGTCACGTAGTTATTGGTGCCCTCGGTGATGAAGCTGGGCGGTGGGTTAGGCATCACAAGTCCGGTGCCCACCGAGCACCAACGTAACGTCGTCGCCGTAGGCGAACGCGGCATTCATGATCGACGTGAGCGCCAAGAGACCGGCACCGCCGCTCGCTGTTAGACCGATACCCAGGAAGCGCCACCTACGACTTAACATTGCGACCTCCCAACGGGTCGAGCGTCTCAGCGGATGAGGACCGTGCTAGCCAGCAGGTAAACTGACCGACTCGGCATGTGCGGGTAGTCCACCTGGCGTCGGGTTTGCTGTGGCACGGCGCTCGGGGACTCATGGCCGGCTGCTGTGCTGGCGGCAAGCTCGGCCGCCACGAGCCCCCGGAGCCTGGATCAGCCGGTCTTTCCAGAAGATTTGCCACAGCAACCTCCCTCGGATGCGGTATGACGTGAGATCCAGTTGCCAATCGCTGCGAGTCATCTCCGCTGTCTGGCTTTAGCTAGCGCGCAAGATGTGACCGGCTTATGCTGCACGAACGGCACTCGCTTGTCAAGATACCGGCGTGAAAGCTACAGTCAGCACTGTATGCTTTATCGATAAAGTCGGGTACCTGCCGCCGGCGGCTTCGATACCGGTGGACTCGACTGGCATCTTTACGTCTTGTGGTGATGCTAAGATGTCAGTGTGCGCACGACGATCCGCATTGATGATGACCTCTACCGTGAGGTGAAGGCGCGGGCTGCCCGGTCCGGTCGAACCGTCGCCGCTGTTCTGGAGGACGCCGTACGGCGCGGCCTCAGTCCATCCACGCCGGCAAGGGCAAACCCTTTTGCGGTCCGGCCGATCGGCAGGGGCGGGCTTCGGCCCGGTGTGGACCTGTCGTCCAACGCCGCCGTTGCCGAGGCGATGGACGAAGGCGTGTCGGTCGATGCGCTGCGTTGACGTGAACGTTCTCGTCTATGCGCACCGGTCGGACCTGCCGGAGCACGACGACTACCGGGCGTTGCTTGAGAGGCTCGCCAATGATGATGAGCCGCTTGGTCTGCCGGATCTGGTGCTCAGTGGTTTCCTGCGGGTAATGACCAACCGGCGGGTCTTCACCGAGCCGTCGAGCCCGGATGAGGCGCGGACTGCGGTCGATGCGCTGCTTGCCGCGCCAGGTGCCATGCGGCTTCGTGCCGGGGAGCGTCACTGGATGGCGTTTCGGGAGCTCGCTGTCGAGATTGGCGCCCGCGGAAACGATGTCGCAGACGCATATCTGGCCGCTTATGCGGTTGAGAACAACGCGACTTGGCTCAGCGCCGACCGCGGGTTCGCTCGCTTCCGTCGGCTTCGCTGGATCCATCCGCTCGATCTTTGATGCGGCTCGTCTGTGAACGTTTGCTTGCGACCACTGTCTTCGAGATCGAGTCGATCGACCGCGTGTATTGCAACGTGTGGGTGGCACGGTGAGTTTACGGGTTGGTTTACGGCGCCGGGGTGCAGGGCTTCTTCGTCGGTCACCGAGGCCAATCCACGGCTTCGTCGCCGCGCTCGGGCTGGAGTTGGTGCCGTTCGGCAAGGAACGCAAAGACGATAACGCAAAGACGATACAGTCCGCGGTCACCGGCCACCGCTACGAGTGCTTGGCGCTGCAGGCGGAGTTCTGTCTTACCCAGGTAAAAACACCAAAGTCAACTAAGATCACAAGGAAGGAGTCATCGGATGAATGTGGACGATAGTTTGGAAGCGGCTGATGGTCCGTTGTCGGAGGGCGAGTGGGCCGATCTGGTCCTGATACGCGAGGAGGAACGGTTGGCGCGCGATTTGTACCGGCAGTTCCACCGGGCGTGGGGTGTGCCGATCTTCGACAACATTGCCGCCAGCGAACAGCGTCATTACGACGCGATCGGGCGACTGCTCGAACGGTACAGCGTCCCCGATCCGTCTGTAGGGCAGCCGCCCGGCGTTTACGCCGGAACTGAACTTCAGGATGCCTACGAGAGGTGGCTTGCCCGGGGACTGTCCTCGGTCGAAGGGGCGTACGCGGTCGGAGTTGAACTCGAAACTGGTGACATCGCCGACCTGTCTGGCGCTGTGCAAGGCAGTGACCAGGCCGCCATCCACCGAGTGTATGAAAACTTGAGCGCCGCCTCAGAAAACCATCTGCGGGCATTCGAAGCAGCGGTATCAGGTCGGCCGA
This sequence comes from Mycobacterium sp. TH-M106, assembly GCF_057473765.1. Classification (NCBI taxonomy): domain Bacteria; kingdom Bacillati; phylum Actinomycetota; class Actinomycetes; order Mycobacteriales; family Mycobacteriaceae; genus Mycobacterium; species Mycobacterium sp. TH-M106. The sequence goes on from NZ_JBYCLE010000517.1 coordinate 11,208, forward strand.
TAGGCGGCGGTCGCGGTTGGCATCGGCGCGCCGGCGAACATGGCACCGATGTTTGCGAAGGTGGTCACCACGGTGGCGGAGGCGGTTAGAACCAGTCCTCGCACTCGACGCCTTCTGCGGCGCCGGAGCTCATCGAGATTGCGTCGGTGCTCAGCGGCTCGTCGATGGTCGTGCGAATGACGTGTCAACCGCCCGGTGGCCGCTCGCGTGACTGGACCAGTTATCCCTCGTGTTCACGCGAATGGCGTTTCTGGAGTTCACCCAACTCGGCCAAATGCCGGTCGGCCAGCTTGTGGTGATCCTGCAGCAGTCGATCGATGAGCTTGCGGTGCTCGTCCATATGCCGCGCGGCCAATGAGTCAAGCTCACTGATGGACACGTGATCCTGTTGAGAGAGAGCGCGGTGCTCGGCCAGATGCCGGTCCGTGAGGGCTCGGAGTTCAGCGAGATGGTCGTCCGCGAGCTCTCGATGCTCTCGCAAGTGTGCCTCGGCCATTTTCTCGTGCTCGGCCAGATGCGCCCGTGAGACCTCGGCGTTCTCCTTTGATGTGGACAAGAGATGTGCTCCTTGTGCGGATGCGGTACGACTGCGGAGGATGGATGCATACGATTCGCAGTATAGCCTTCGGCGGAGTCTTCGTTGTCGGACTGAACGACTGGGTGCCCCTGGCCGGAATTCCTTGAAGATTAAGGGGCCAGGATCGGGTTCACTGAGCTGGGCAACGGGTTCGCAGCTGCCGAGGACCCCGACGCGCCGCAATAGATCTCCGATCGGATTGGACCTGCCCACATGGACAAGCTCAGCCCACCACCCAGATCGCCTGCGCTGCCGGACCGCCCAGATCGACGGTGCTGCGCGCGCCGTCGGGCGCCTCGATGGCCACCGAGACGATCCCGGCGAATTCGCGGCGGGTCAGCACGTGGAGCCGCGAGTCCAGGCTGATGCCGACGCCGTCGAAGTAACGCAGCATCTCCGGGTCGGCGTCGGAGATGCGGGCCACCGTCCCGAAGTCGCCGTCGCGGCAGGCCCACAGCTGATGCGCCGGCGGGGTGGGCACCTGCCCGTCGGTTGCCGGAATCGGGTCGCCGTGCGGGTCGCGCTGAGGAAACCCCAGCTTGGCGTCGATGCGCGCCATCAGCCGGTCGGACACCGCGTGCTCGAGCACCTCGGCCTCGTCGTGCACCTCGTCCCAGCTGTAACCCAGATCGCGCACCAGGAACGTCTCCAGTAGGCGATGTCGACGTACCATCGCCAGCGCGGCCCGGCGCCCGGCGTCGGTCAGCGTCACCGCGCCGTACTTCTCGTGATCGACCAGACCCTGATCTGCCAGCTTGCGGATTGACTCCGATGCGGTGCTGGCCGACACCCCGATCTTCTGGGCGAGCATCTTGGTGCTGACCTTGTCCGGCGACCATTCCTGAGCAGTCCAGATGAATTTCAGATAGTCCTGGGCGATGGTGCTCAGAGCACCCGGTTCGTCCTTAGGGCTCACGCCCAAAGAGTTTAGGCTTGCGGTTGTGCAACGGTGGCGGGGACAGGACGAGATCCCCACGGACTGGGGCAGATGCGTGCTCACCATCGGGGTGTTCGACGGGGTCCACCGCGGACACGCCGAGTTGATCGCGCACACGGTGAAGGCCGGCCGGTCCCGCCGCGTGCCGACGGTGCTGATGACCTTCGACCCGCACCCGATGGAGGTGGTGTTCCCCGGCAACCACCCCGCCCGGTTGACCACCCTGGCACGTCGCGCCGAGTTGGTCGAGGAAGCCGGCATCGACGTGTTCCTGGTGATGCCGTTCACCACCGATTTCATGAAGCTCACGCCGGAGCGCTACATCCACGAGCTGCTGGTCGAGCACCTGCACGTGGTGGAAGTGGTGGTGGGCGCCAACTTCACCTTCGGCAAAAAAGCGGCGGGCAACGTCGACCTGCTGCGCCGGGCAGGGGAGCGATTCGGCTTCGCGGTCGAGGCGATGTCGCTGCTGGCCGAACATCACAACTCCGAGACCGTGACGTTCTCCTCCACCTACGTCCGGTCCTGCGTCGACGCCGGCGACGTGGTGGCGGCAGCCGAGGCGCTGGGCCGGCCGCACCGCGTGGAAGGAGTGGTGGTACGCGGCGACGGGCGGGGGACACAGCTGGGCTTTCCTACCGCCAACGTCGCTCCGCCGATGTACTCGGCCATACCGGCCGACGGGGTGTACGCCGCCTGGTTCACCGTGCTCGGGCACGCCCCGGTGACGGGCAGCATCGTCTGCGGCGAGCGGTACCGCGCAGCGGTGTCGGTCGGCACCAACCCGACATTTTCCGGGCGCACCCGCACCGTCGAGGCGTTCGTGATCGACAGCACCGGCGACCTGTACGGCCAGCACGTCGCGGTCGACTTCGTCGCCCGGATCCGGGGCCAGCAGAAGTTCGAATCGGTGCCCGACCTGGTCGCCGCCATGAATGCCGACACCGAGCAGGCGCGCAGTCTGCTCGATACCGACTGAATTTCCTTCGTCGACGGGCTCGTTGGGCTTGCCGGGTGCCCGCGCTGTTACACTCGCCGCCGCGGGGTGTGCTGCAGTTCGCGGTGGCTGCCCGTTTTCCCGATGATCGCGGACCGATTGATGGAGATGCTTCGTGGCGCTGACAGCCGAACAGAAAAAGGAGATCCTGGGCACCTATGGCCTGCATGAGACCGACACCGGATCGCCGGAGGCGCAGGTCGCATTGCTGACCAGACGGATCACCGACCTCACCGAGCACCTCAAGGTGCACAAACACGACCACCACTCGCGGCGCGGTCTGCTGCTGCTGGTGGGGCGGCGGCGGCGACTGCTCAAATACGTGGCTCAAGTCGACGTGGAGCGGTACCGGTCGCTGATCGAGCGCCTGGGCCTGCGGCGCTGACGCGCGTATGCGTGTTCTGACTGGGCTTCTGCCGACTGCCGCTGTCGTCATGTTCTCCGCAGGGTTGACCGGGTGCTCGTCGGCGGCCAACACCGCGGAGCTGAAGGTGGGGGATTGTCTGCACGTCGGCGGCACCGCGGACCGGCCGACCGCGACCGGGGCGGCCTGTGGGAGCCCCACCTCCAACTTCAAGGTGGTGGCCGTCGTGAAAGGGGACGGTGAGCAGTGCCCCGCCGACGTCGACTCCTCCTATTCGCTGCGGAACGCATTCAGCAGGTCGGCCAGCACCGCCTGTCTGGACATCGACTGGATGGTCGGCGGCTGCATGAGCGTCGACCCCGAGCACAACACCGACCCGGCGCGGGTGGACTGCACCGACACGTCGGCGCCGCACCGCCAGCGTGCCACCCAGATCCTCAAAGATGCGGATAGCGTCGACCAGTGCGCCAGTGGCCTCGGCTACGCCTACGATGAACGCAGGTTCACGGTATGCGTGGAGGACATGAACTGAACCCGCGCTATTAAGCGTGTAGAGTAAGGCCGTTCCAGGCCGTTGAGGCAGCAGAGGCAGCATAGGCCAGGATATCGGTGTGGGCCGCGCAACTCCGCGTGTTCCGCTCCGGCTCGTCACGACGGGACACGATCACCGGGCAGCTGAACCTGTATCGGGCGGTCTTCGGTAGTGGCGGCCGGGCTCCCGGATTCGGGACAGAGCCGGCCGCTTCGATCGACGGCCGTAGCCGCATCCGGTTCTCGGGGTCCACAAGTGGCGAAGCGAAACAACCGTGTGACCCCAGAACGGACATTCATGTCGGTAGCTGAAATTGAACAGGGCGTGTTCGAGTCGACCGCCACCATCGACAACGGGAGCTACGGCACCCGCACCATTCGATTCGAGACCGGCCGGATGGCCCGGCAGGCCGCCGGTGCCGTCGTCGCCTACCTGGACGACGAGACCATGCTGCTGTCGGCGACCACCGCCAGCAAGGCCCCGAAAGAGCATTTGGACTTCTTCCCGCTGACCGTCGACGTCGAGGAGCGGATGTATGCCGCCGGACGCATCCCTGGGTCGTTCTTCCGGCGTGAGGGCCGGCCGTCCACCGACGCGGTCCTGACCTGCCGGCTCACCGACCGCCCGCTGCGCCCGTCGTTCGTCGCCGGCCTGCGCAACGAGATCCAGGTCGTGGTGACCGTCATGAGCTTGGA
>NZ_JBYCLE010000518.1:0-1317 GCF_057473765.1 Mycobacterium sp. TH-M106
CGCACCCGCACGCCGGAGTCGCGCAGGCTCAGCGAGTGCGCATGCCCTTGGCTGCCGTATCCGATCACCCCGACTTTGCGGCCGGCGATGATCGACAAGTCGGCGTCGTCGTCGTAGAACATCTGGACTGCCACGTAGATTCTCCTTGCTGGTTACTTGGCGGTGCCGATACTGCGCGGGCCGCGGGACAGCGCCACCATCCCGGACTGGACGATCTCGCGGATACCGTAGGGCTCCAGGACTCGCAGTAGCGCGTCCACCTTGCCCGGCGTTCCGGTGGCCTCGACAGTCAACGATTCCGGAGATACGTCAATCACCTTGGCGCGAAACAGGTTCACGGCCTCGATCACCTGGCCACGGGTGCCGGCGTCGGCTCGCACCTTGATCAGCGTCAATTCCCTTGCCACCGAGTTGCTCTCGTCCTGCTCGACGATCTTGATGACGTTGACCAGCTTGTTGAGCTGCTTGGTCATCTGCTCCAACGGAACGTCCTCCACCGAAACGACGATCGTCATCCGGGACATGTTCTTCTGTTCGGTGCCGCCGACGGCCAGCGACTCGATGTTGAAACCGCGCCGCGAGAACAGCGCCGCCACCCTGGCTAGCACCCCGGGCTTGTCTTCGACCAGCACCGACAATGTGTGTGTCGTCGAACCGGACATCAAGCGGGCCCTTCGGTCTCGTCGTCGTCGAAGAGCGGACGGATGCCGCGGGCGGCCTGGATCTCGTCGTTGCTGGTTCCGGCGGCCACCATCGGCCAGACCTGCGCGTCGGCGCCGACGACGAAGTCGATCACCACCGGCCGGTCGTTGATCGCTCGTGCGGCGTTGATCACCTCGACGACGTCTTCTTCACGCTCGCACCGCAATCCGACGCAACCGAGGGCCTCGGCCAGCTTGACGAAGTCCGGGATGCGGTGCGAGTGGGTGGCCAGATCGGTCTGCGAGTAGCGCTGGCCGTAGAACAGGGTCTGCCATTGGCGCACCATGCCCAGATTGCCGTTGTTGATCAACGCGACCTTGATCGGGGCGCCCTCGATCGCGCAGGTGGCCAACTCCTGGTTGGTCATCTGGAAGCAGCCGTCGCCGTCGACCGCCCACACTTCGGCGTCCGGCAGGGCTATCTTGGCACCCAACGCGGCCGGGATGGCGAACCCCATGGTGCCCAGACCGCCGGAGTTCAGCCAGGTGCGCGGTTTCTCGTAGCGGATGAACTGCGCCGCCCACATCTGGTGCTGGCCCACCCCGGCGACGTAGATCGCGTCGGGCCCGGCGAGACGACCCAAGGTGGAGATGACGTATTCGGGGCTCAGGCTGC
>NZ_JBYCLE010000519.1:0-6349 GCF_057473765.1 Mycobacterium sp. TH-M106
TCATCGAAAGCGGGCTGGCCCGGATGTACGGCGAGAACCCGGAGAACGTGTACTTCTACATCACCGTCTACAACGAGCCCTACCGGCAGCCGGCGGAGCCGGAGAACCTGGACGTCGAAGGCCTGCTGCGCGGCATCTACCGCTACCGCGCGGCCGGCGAGAAACGCACCAACACCGCCCAGATCCTGGCGTCCGGGGTGGCGATGCCCGAAGCACTTCGAGCTGCCGACCTTCTCGCCGACTGGGACGTGGCCGCCGACGTGTGGTCGGTGACCAGCTGGACCGAACTGAACCGTGACGGGGTGGCCGTCGAGCGACAGAGGCTACGCCACCCGGACCGTCCGGCCGGGCAGGCGTACGTGACCCGGGCGCTCGCGGGTGCGACCGGTCCGGTGGTCGCGGTGTCGGACTGGATGCGCGCCGTTCCCGAGCAGATCCGGCCGTGGGTGCCCGGCAGCTACGTGACGCTGGGCACCGACGGCTTCGGTTTCTCCGACACCCGGGCGGCCGCGCGGCGCTACTTCAACACTGACGCCGAATCGGTGGCGGTGGCGGTGCTGGACGCCCTGGCCCGCGACGGTGCCATCGACCCGTCGGTGGTGATCGCGGCGGCGCGGCAGTACCGGATCGACGACGTGCAAGCCGCATCCGAGCCGGAGGTACCTTCCGCTGGCGGGGGGACACCCGGACCGGCCTGAGCCTGACGGCCTTTCATCACGGTGGTGAGTTAGCCGGCCCGTAGAAGGTCATAGCCCCGCCATCGGCGTTGGAGACGTACACCGGGGTGTCCACGAAGGCCGCATTACCGGTGTTCATAAAGCCTGACATTCCGTACAGCAGTTTCAGGAACCAGTTCGGAAGGATGCTCATGCTGCCCAGACCGCCCGCGGCGGTGTGCGAGTAGAGCAGAACGCCATCCTGGGTAGAGACGGAGACCGGTGTTCCGGCCGGGAGTTGCCCCAAACCAAGGAAAGTGGTCGGGTAATCGTCGGCGATAGGTGTCGGAAGCCATCCACCCTTGCCGCCGCTGTCGAAAACCGCCGCAACGTCGTGCTTGGGTCCGTCACCGAGCTGGACCTGGATCTCGTCAGGGTGCTGCGGGTTGCCGACGAACGGCGCCCCGTCAAGGGTGGCGACCGGGCTCAGCCCGTCCACAGTGGCGGGCTCGGGACCGAACACCAGTCGGTCGCCAGGTTCGTCGATCAGCACGCCCTCACCGAGGTCGCCCGGCAGGTTCGTGGTCACCAGGTTGCTGCCGCCTGCGTTCGGCCCGATACCCAAAATGCCGTCGACGGGTGCACCGTCGAGGCGCTGCGCGGCAATGACGGACAGCGGGAAACTGAACACGACGGCATCGACGGTGGCGTGGTCGTTGACGATGCCATTGCCGAAATCGACCGTTGTGGGAACGTCGAGGCCGACGTTGAACCCGGCGGCGAACCTCGTGATATCGATGTCGCTGAGACTGAAGTGCCGCAGCCCGTCGAGGATGACCCTCGGCGGCAGGTCCCAGATCGAGACTTCCAGGCCCTTGGATCCGGTGTCGAGCGCGAGAGGGATACTCGGCCCGCCGCCGAGGGAGACGTCGACCACCGGCTGGCCGGTGCCCACGCCTTCGACATGCAACGGCGCCGACGCCGTTTCGCCTGGCGCGTCGAAGGCAACCGCCGCCGCGGCGGGAGCCGGGTCGAAGCTCAGGCCGTGCCAGTTGGCGGGGTCGACCACCGCAGCCCAGTCAGCGGGGTCGAGCAGGTCAGCAAGCAGGTCATCGACATCGGCATGTGCTAACGGTGCATCGCCCAGCGGGGTCAGCCCGAACGTCAGAAGCGCCCCGACTGCCGCACCGGCCCCAGTCACCCGGCGGCCACGGCGGCGGGCGGCAAAGCAACGCCGACCAGGCCGACCAGGCTGACCATGCGGACTCTGGGTCAGATCCAGTCGCTGCTCATCACCGCGCGAGCGCACACCGACGACTCCCTCCGAAGGTAGGTCTGCCACACACCGCGTCGTGCGCCAAAAACTTCAAGCACTCTAACTACTTCCTGCTCATGGCGGCAAGCGCCGTGGCGAGCGCACCTCGGACCAGAGCGTCCAGCTTCTCGGCTTCCCGAGCGCACGCCTGCCCTACCGCCCACCGACACGACCGACACCGACAACGCCACCGAACGTGGATGATCTCTCCAGAAAAGTCGCGTAACTTTTAGTCATGCCTGACAAGGGTGCTTCGGATGCTTCGGGTGCTTCGGATTCTGTCCTGCCCGGCTTGCCGAGCTCCACGCTGGACCTTTTGCACGCTGTCCCGGAGAGCCTGCTGCGGCGGCTGAAACACTATTCGGGCCGGCTGGCCACCGAAGCGGTGACCGCGATGGGCGAACGGCTGCCGTTCTTCGGCGAGTTGGAGGCGTCCCAGCGCGCCGACGTTGCGCTGGTGGTGCAGGCCGCCGTGGTGAACTTCGCCGAGTGGATGCACGCCCCGCAGAGCAACATTGCCTACACCGCGCAAGCCTTCGAGCTGGTACCGCAGGATCTGACCCGGCGCATCCCACTGCGCCACACCGTCGACATGGTGCGGGTCACCATGGAGTTCTTCGAGGAAGTGGTGCCGATGCTGGCCCGCTCCGAAGAGCAGGTGACCGCGCTGACGGTCGGAATCCTCAAGTACAGCCGCGACCTGGCCTTCACCGCCGCCTCCGTCTACGCCGACGCGGCCGAAGCCCGCGGCACCTGGGACAGCCGGATAGAGGCCAGCGTGGTCGACGCGGTGGTGCGCGGCGACACCGGCCCCGAACTGCTGTCCCAGGCGGCCGCGCTGAACTGGGACACCACCGCGCCGGCGACCGTGGTGGTGGGCACCCCGCCACCCGGGCCGGACGGCGTGTCCGGTCACAAGGCCAGCCAGGACGTCCGAGTTGTCGCAGAACGCCACAGCCGAGCCGCACTGACCGACGTGCACGGCACCTGGCTGGTGGCGATCGTGTCCGGCCCGTTGTCGCCGACCCAGAAGTTCCTCCCCGACCTACTCGGCGCATTCTCCGACGGGCCGGTGGTGATCGGCCCGACCGCGCCGACGCTGAGCGCCGCCTACTACAGCGCCAGCGAGGCGATCTCCGGCATGAACGCCGTCGCCGGCTGGGCCGGGGCGCCGCGGCCGGTGCTGGCGCGCGAACTGCTGCCCGAACGCGCACTGGCAGGTGACGCGTCGGCGATCGCGGCGCTGCACACCGACGTGATGCGGCCGCTGGCGGACGCCGGGCCGACGCTCACCGAGACGCTGGACGCCTACCTGGACTGCGGGGGTGCGATCGAAGCCTGTGCCCGCACGTTGTTCGTTCATCCAAACACCGTGCGCTACCGGCTGCGGCGGATCGCCGACTTCACCGGTCGCGATCCCACCCAGCCGCGGGATGCCTATGTGCTGCGGGTCGCCGCCACCGTGGGCCGCCTGGCCAACCAGGAACACCAATCCAGCGCCAGCAACGGTGCTGTCACGCCGGTCGCCGCCGGAATCGTCGAGGAACCTGTCGGCGGCGTCCGCCAGACACCGCAGGCCCGCCGAGCCCGGTGAGACGCCGCGGCGTGAATCGCAGTCAGGTATCGAAAGGGTCGCATCGGAGAGCTGTTTTGTAGGGTCTCCACAAAAGAATAAGACAATGTTCATGATCGGTTACATCGTGCAAATCGACGTTCACAATGTTCTCTTAAAGATGTGATCGCGTTGCTCGCGCCCGGACAGGGATCGCAGACCCCCGGCATGCTGTCGCCGTGGCTGGAACGGCCCGGTGCAGCCGAGCAAATCGCGGCATGGTCGCAGGCCAGCGGCCTGGACCTGGCCCGACTAGGCAGCACCGCCACCGCCGAGGAGATCACCGACACCGCGGTCACCCAACCGCTCGTGGTCGCCGCCACGCTGCTGGCGCACGCGGAGCTGACCAAGCGTGAGCTGCTCGGCGGGCCCGGCGGGCTCGGCGGGCCCGGCGGGCTCGGCGGGCCGGGCGGGCTCGGCGGGCCGGGCAGCGACAAAAATCTGGTCGTGGCCGGCCACTCCGTCGGCGAGATCGCCGCCTACGCCATCGCGGGCGTCATCACCGCCGACGACGCCGTCATGCTGGCTGCCACCCGGGGCCGTGAGATGGCCAAGGCGTGTGCGGTCGAGGCGACCGGAATGTCCGCGGTGCTCGGCGGCGACGAGACGGAGGTCTTGGCCCGGCTGGAGCAGCTCGACCTGGTTCCGGCCAACCGCAACGCCACCGGCCAGGTCGTCGCCGCTGGCTCCCTGACCGCGCTGGACAAGCTCGCCGAAGACCCGCCCGCCAAAGCCCGCGTTCGTCGGCTGGCCACCGCCGGAGCGTTCCACACCCGCTTCATGGCCCCCGCGCTGGACGGTTACGCCGCCGCCGCCGGTAAGGTCAGCGTGGCCGAGCCCGCCGTTACTCTGCTGTCCAATTTCGACGGTCAGCCGCTGCCGTCGGCAGCGGCGGCGATGGATCACCTGGTCGCGCAGCTGACCCGGCCGGTGCGCTGGGACCTGTGCGTCGAGACGATGCGGCGGCTGGGGGTCACGGCGATCGTGGAACTCCCGCCCGCGGGCACGCTCACCGGCATCGCCAAACGCGAACTTCGGGGGGTTCCCGCGCACGCGGTGAAGGCCCCGGCAGACCTGGACGGGTTGCCGGAGCTCTAACCCGACCGCTTCCCTGCCAGCACAACCACATACCCCCATATACGCCCACGTCAACCACGACCGTCCATGAAACACAACCGATAACGAAGGAGCCGTAGTGGCAAGCACGCAGGAACAAGAACAGATCGTCGCCGCCATCGCCGAGATCATCGAAGAGGTGACCGGCATCGAACCGTCCGAGGTGACGATGGAGAAGTCGTTCATCGACGACCTGGACATCGACTCGCTGTCGATGGTCGAGATCGCCGTACAGGCCGAGGACAAGTTCGGGGTGAAGATCCCCGACGAGGACCTCGCGGGGCTGCGCACCGTCGGTGATGTGGTGAATTACATCCAGAAGCTGGAGGCGGAGAACCCCGAGGCCGCCGCGGCGGTGCGCGAGAAGTTCACCGCGGAGAGCCAGTGACGTTGTCGGCCCGGCCTTCCACTGCCAATGGCGGTTTCCCCAGCGTTGTGGTGACCGCCGTCACGGCCACGACGTCGGTCGGGCCGGATATCGAGAGCACGTGGAAGGCGCTGTTGGCCGGCGAAAGCGGCATCCACGTCCTCGAGGACGAGTTCGTCACCAAATGGGATCTGCCGGTCAAAATCGGCGGACACCTCAAGGATCCGGTCGACAGTCACATGGGCCGGCTGGACCTGCGGCGCATGTCGTATGTCCAGCGGATGGGCAAGCTGCTGGCTGGCCGGATCTGGGAGAACGCCGGCGCCCCCGAGGTGGATCCAGACCGGTTCGCCGTCGTCGTCGGCACCGGGTTGGGCGGAGGTGAGAAGATCGTCGAAAGCTACGACCTGATGAACGAGGGCGGCCCCCGCAAGGTGTCGCCGCTCGCGGTCCAGATGATCATGCCCAACGGCGCCGCCGCGGTGGTCGGCCTGCAACTCGGCGCCCGCGCCGGGGTGATGACCCCGGTCTCGGCCTGTTCGTCGGGCTCGGAGGCGATCGCTCACGCGTGGCGGCAGATCGTCATGGGCGACGCCGATTTCGCGGTCTGCGGCGGTGTGGAAGGCGGCATCGAGGCGCTGCCGATCGCGGCGTTCTCGATGATGCGCGCGATGTCGACGCGCAACGACGACCCGGAGGGGGCGTCGCGGCCGTTCGACAAGAACCGCGACGGGTTCGTGTTCGGTGAGGCCGGCGCGCTGATGGTCATCGAAACCGAGGAGCACGCCAAGGCCCGCGGCGCCAAGCCGCTGGCGCGGTTGCTGGGTGCCGGCATCACCTCCGACGCCTACCACATGGTCGCGCCCGCGCCCGATGGTGTGCGGGCCGGCACTGCGATGGTGCGCGCATTGGAGTTGGCTGGCCTGTCCGCCAGGGACGTCGACCACATCAACGCCCACGCGACGGCCACCCCGATCGGCGACACCGCGGAGGCCAACGCAATCCGCGTCGCAGGGTGTGAGCACGCCGCGGTGTATGCACCGAAGTCGGCGCTGGGCCATTCCATCGGGGCGGTCGGCGCACTGGAGTCGGTGCTGACGGTGCTCACCCTGCGCGACGGGGTCATCCCGCCCACATTGAACTACGAAACACCGGACCCGGAGATCGACCTGGACGTGGTCGCGGGGGAACCCCGCTACGGCGAATACTCCTACGCCATCAACAATTCGTTCGGTTTCGGTGGCCACAACGTCGCGCTAGCGTTCGGACGCTACTGAGGCCGG
>NZ_JBYCLE010000520.1:0-3244 GCF_057473765.1 Mycobacterium sp. TH-M106
ACTCAATGTCGACGCCGGGCTGGTGACGGGTCAGGTCGACGAGCCGGCGTCGATCGCCGGCGGGTGCATTTGTTGCCTGCCCGACGACGGCGGCCTCCCGGCGCGGTCTTGGATCTTCTCGAGGATCCTCCGCTCAGAATCGATTGACAACCCTGCACCGGTGGCACAGGTGATCGACGCTTGGCGTCGCACCGCCGAGGTGCTGGCCGACCCGGAACGGGCGGCCGTGCCAGCTAGCCCGCCGTAACCATCCGCGTCCTCGTAACGAAGCTGTTGTCAGCAGTCGCCTTCTCAAGGAGCCCCTCATCCAACAGCTTTAGCACCCATCGCTCCGCCTGCTCATCGGTGACGGCTAATGCTGTCGCGACGTCAGAGACGCGGGTGGGAACAGACGCCAGATCGCGGATGAGGTCGCGGACCGTATCAAACAGCCTGTCCTCCAGCCGATTCGCTGGCTGCTCAAGATGTGGCTCCACAGTCGGTGCTTCGTCCAGCGTGGGGATCGAGCCTCCGTCATGCTCACCGCGGCTGTCGTCGCCGCCTCCATCGCCGGCTGGAAAGGGCAAGCCGGGCTGTTCCTCCTCGATAGCCGCGTCGGCAGTATCGAGGAGGGCCTGTAAGTCCTCGACGCTGCCGCGGTTAGGCCATCTGAGCGCGCCTTTGCGCCTGAGCGCCTCCAGTCCGTCGGACTCGGGACCGGTTGATCTCACGTAAACCGGGACGAGCTTCAGCTTCGCGAGCTGCTCAACCGCGCCTGCCCACGTTCCGCCCTTCTCGACATCCGAATTCACGACGAGCGCGGCGTTCGACAACGCGTAGATGAACTTGTTGCGGCGCATGGCGTTTCCGACGTTGAAACCCGCTGCAGGATCGTATGGAGACAGAAGGATCAGCTGCTTTGAGACAAGCATGTCGCGGTTGTAGCGTGCCAACACCGCCTTTTCGAGGCCGTCTGCAAGGACACCGATGGCTCGTCCGCCGGCATCCAGCGCGCCGTGCATGGCGGCCTGGTCGATCCCTTTGGCCCCGCCCGAGACAACGGCGTTGCCGGACTGAGCCACGAGCGCACCCACAGCTTGCGTGTACTGAAGAAGTTCGTCGTCGACGTGGCGCGAACCGACAACTGCCAAGCCGCCCGAGTTCAGCCCGGAGACATCCCCGCATCCGTAGAGTACAGATGGTGCATCGGTCTTCAAGCGAGACTTCAACATGCGCGGATACTCGGGGTCAGCTCGGCTTAACACCCATATCGCACGTGAATGCCAGCGTTCGAGTGCTTGAGCCAGGAGGAACCCGCGGCCCAGCAGACGTTCCAGACGATCTGTCTCGATTACTTGCCCGCAAATGCTGGCCGCTTCGGCGCCTTGCCGAGATGTGAGGTCAGCCGGCTCGCGACCGTTCTTCCGCAGGTGACGCACCAACCCGTTGTACTCGCCGGGCGTGAGCAGATCGGGCGACGGCTTGCTCTGACCTGCGAGCAGGGGGGCGGTCAGGAGCAGGATGGCTTCGGTGTTCGGACTCAACGGTGAGGTCATTCGTCACCGCCAGCCAGCGCTAGGGCAAGCGGGTAAACAGGCCCGCTCCCGGCACCGCGCAACAACCACGCTGCGATCGTCATCGTCCATCGTGAGTCGACCATATCGTCTACAAGCAGCACCGGTTCGGACAGAATCGCAGCGGCACTGACTCCGAGCGACCCGTCGACGTTTCGGGCCTGCTGCGCGCTGTTGTTCATCTGCTTCTGAGGCGGCCGAGCGCTGATCTTTGTCAAAGCGGGCCGAAATGGCAGGTCCAGGACATCTGCCAGGCGCATTGCGAAGTCGGGGACGAGTTCGGGGCGGCTCAGTGACGGTATAGCTGTTACCCACGTCGGTGCCGGTTGGGGCGACCAGTCTTCAACCATCACCGCGCACGCCTCGACCAGTTCGTCGCCGAAGCGTTCCTCTCGATATTTACTGCTGCTCACGAGCGTGCCCCAGCCGGCGTCACCCCAGCGGCAGAGCGCCTTGCCTGGCTCCGCTTGGCCGCCCGCGGGGATCGTGGTGTTGCCTCTGACGCCGTAGGTCGGCAGCCCGCCTTCCGGCCACTTCTTGCGAGGCTCGATCCGCACGTGCGTGCGTCGTAGGAACGCGGCGGCTTCCAGGACCAGGTCTGCGTCAACTGCCGACGACAACGGTGCCAGCGCGGGCGGTCGAACACTCGCGACGTCGCCGTCGAGCGCATCGATCAGGAACCCCATGTGCTTCCCGAAGGGAAGTGTGACGTAGTTCTGCATCTGCTCTTGTTCGTGGCGCCTCAACTCGGTGAGTCGATCCGCTCGGTCCCAGAACTCCTCGCTGAGCGTCGTCGGGGTGAGCAGCCACTTGCTGCCGAGCTTTGCGATCGGAGCCGGCGATTCGAGCTTCAGCAGTTCAATAGCCTTGTCGATCCTGCCCTTGCGAGCGTTGACGCGCGTCGTCAACTCCAGCGTCGACAGCCCCCCAGGGTGGGCCCCCAGTTGATCGAGGATCGCCGCGACCTCACCGCGGCTGGGGAACGCGCTGTTGATGAACCATTCCGTGATGTCGGTGTCCTCGGAACCGCTCAGAAGTACCCCGTACGCCGATTCGATCGCCCGGCCTGCCCGCCCGACCTGCTGGTAGTAGGCGACGACCGATCCCGGTGTCTGGAAGTGGATGACGAATGCAAGGTCGGGCTTGTCGAAACCCATTCCGAGCGCGGTCGTCGCCACAAGGGCCTTCACATCGTTGTTCAGGAGGGCGCTTTCCAGAGCCTCCCGCTCATCTCCGGACTTGCCGGTGTAGGCCATCGCCGTCACATCGCGGCTTTGAAGCCAGTCGGCTACCAGGCGTGCGTCCCGAACCGTCAGGGTGTAGACGATGCCACTGCCCTCGACCGTCTGGAGGTGTTCGGCGAGCCACGCCAGTCGAGCTGCCTGGCTGGGTAGGACTATCGACTGGAGAGTCAGGGAGTCGCGGCTCAACACGCCGCGCTGCACGTGCAGGTCGGGGCCGAGGATCTCTTCGAGATCTTCCATCACGCGATCGTTGGCCGTCGCGGTGGTCGCCAGCACTCGAAGATTCTTGGGGAGCTTTGCGATGATCCGCCCGAGCAGGCGGTACTGAGGACGGAAGTCGTGACCCCAGTCTGATATGCAGTGCGCCTCGTCGACCACTAACAGTGAGATCGTTCCCGCGACCGGTGCCAACACGTCCGACTGGAAGCGATCGTTGGCAAAGCGCTC
>NZ_JBYCLE010000521.1:0-7420 GCF_057473765.1 Mycobacterium sp. TH-M106
TCCACCGCACGGTCGTTGCGAACCCCGGGCCGGCCGGCAACCATGTCCTGCAGCCAGAGTTTGAGCTGGACCACCGGGCGACGCAGCCGGCGTTCCCGCTGCAGCGCGCGCCGCATCTTCTCGGGTCGCCCGGTGTAGCACCAGCGGGCCCACGGAGCGTGCGGCCGGGACAGCCGGATGGCGCCGACGACCAGCAGCGGGAGGAAGAACATCCCGGTCAGCCCCGTCCACACCTTGCCTTTGGACACCACCAGCACCGCCAGGGGCAGCGACGTCACCAGACCGGCGAACACGCCCGTGCGGATCAGCGGCGAGGAGGTGTCGCGCCACAGCGACAGCAGGAAGGTCAGCGGGTGAAAACCCAGCACCAGCAGACCCGTCACCCCGGCCGCGGCGAACACCGCGTCCACCGAGGCGCGGCCGTCCTGTTCCCAGTACACGTCGCACAAATGCAGTATCGATGCGTACTCGTCGAGCACCAGCGCTGCGCCGATACCGAAAACCGTTGCAGCCACAGTGAATTCCGACTCATGACCGTCGACGGACAGGGTGATCAGCGCCACCCCGGAGAGCATCACCAGGAAAACCCCGAATACCACATGGTGGATGTGCAGCGAGCCGATGTGGACGTTGCGCGGCTGCCACCATCTGCGCGGGGCGGCACTGTCGGCGTGGTTTCGGATGTAACGCACGACGGTGCGCGTCACCAGAAAAGTCGCCAGGAATGCGAGCAGGCAGCACAGCAGCGGAAGCCTGCCGCGGTCCACGATGTCGTGTTGCAGCCAGTCGAGCACCTAAAAAACCTACGCCGCCCCGCCGCATGCGGCTCGGATGAGGCTCGGCGTGGCGTGCACCCCGATACTCTGATGGTTGACATGAGTCTCTATCGACGGGCGTGGCCGGTGTTTCAGTCACTGGTCGTCATCACCCTGGGTTATGCGGCCTGGCGGCTGCTAGGCCGCGCAAACTATCGCATCGACGTCGACGTCTACCGGATGGGTGCGGGAGCATGGCTGGACGGCCGCCCCCTGTATGCCGACGACGCGTTGTTCCACACCGCAAGCGGACTCGACCTGCCGTTCACCTATCCGCCGCTGGCGGCCGTCGCGTTCTGCCCGCTGCGCTGGCTGCCGCTGCCGATTGCCAGCGCGGCAATCACGTGCACGACGTTGGCGTTGCTGATCGCCACGATGGCGATCCTGCTCGCCGGGATTGGTGTCGAGCTCGGTTCCGAAGTCGCACCCGAACCGGCGTGGTTGCAGCGCTGCTGGTTGGCCGGGGCCATCGTGGCGCCGGCAGCGATCGGACTCGAGCCGATCCGGTCGAATTTCGCTTTCGGCCAGATCAACGTTGTGCTGATGACGTTGGTGATCGCCGACTGCGTGCCGCGCCGCACGCCCTGGCCGCGCGGTGTGCTGTTGGGCTTAGCGGTCGCACTGAAACTGACCCCGGCGGTGTTTTTACTGTATTTCCTGCTGCGCCGCGACGGCCGAGCCGTGCTCACCACGGTGGCGTCCTTCGCGGCGGCGACGCTGGTGGGGTTCGTGGCGGCCTGGCGCGACTCGTGGCAGTACTGGACCGGCACCATCGGTAACACCGGCCGGATCGGCGGCGCGGCGCTGAACACCAACCAGAACCTGGTCGGTGCGCTGGCCCGGCTGACGCTCACCGAACAGCAGCGCTTCCTGGTGTGGGCAGTCGGATGCCTGCTGGTGCTGACGGTCACCGTGTGGTCGGCCCGGCGCGTGCTCAGCGCTGGCGAACCGATCCTGGCACTGATCTGCGTAGCCTTGTTCGGGCTGGTGGTTTCCCCGGTTTCGTGGTCGCACCACTGGGTGTGGATGCTGCCCGCGGTGGTGGTGACCGGCGTGCTGGCGTATCGGCGGCGCGCTTGGCCGTTGGCCGTGCTCAGCACGGCCGGGGTGGGGCTGATGGTGTGGAGCCCGATCAACTTGCTGCCCGAGCATCATGAGACCACAGCGTCGTGGTGGCGCCAATTGGCCGGAATGTCCTACGTCTGGTGGGCACTGGCGGTCGTCGTCACCGCCGGGATCACGGTAAGGACCGCCGCGGTGCCGCAGTCACCGACGACGCCGGTCCCGGCACCGATGCCGGCCGCCGGTTGACCGGGTCATGCGAGCCCGACCCGGGACCCTCAATTAGCCCGCTGCGGTCTCCGGAATCCGGGTGGCCGACTGGCCGGATACTGACTTCTCTCCGACGCCATTTTTCACGCTGGCCGCGTAGATGTCGACGTACTCCTGGCCGGACAGCTCCATGAGCTCGTAGATCACCTCGTCGGTGACCGCGCGTTCGATGAAGCGGTTGCCGGCCAACCCCTCGAACCGCGAGAAGTCCATCGGCTTGCCGAACCGGACGGTCACCCTACCGAAGCGCCACATTTTGGTGCCGGGCGGATTGACGACGTCGGTGCCGATCATCGCCACCGGGATGACCGGGACACCGGTGTGCAGCGCAATCCGGCCCAGTCCGGTCTTACCCTTGTACAGCCGGCCGTCGGGCGAGCGGGTGCCTTCCGGGTAGATGCCCAGCAACTTGCCGTCGGCCAACAGCCGCTCGGCGGTGTTCAGCGCCGCTTGCGCAGAGTCGGCGTCGGTGCGGTCGATCGGCACCTGCCCGGCTGCGTTGTAGAACCAGCGGGTGAACCGGCCCTTGAGTCCAGTGCCGGTGAAGTACTCGGACTTTGCCAGAAAGGTGATGCGCCGCCGCACTACCAGCGGAAGGTAGAAGCTGTCGGCGACCGCCAGGTGGTTACTGGCCAGGATCACCGGCCCGCTACCGGGGACGTTTTCCAGCCCTTCGACTTTGGGTCGGCCGAGCAACGCCAGCAACGGGCCCATGAAGATGTACTTGAACAGCCAGTACCACATCTGCCCTCCCACTTGCCCGCGCACCCCGGAAGATAGTGTGCTGTGCGCCAACCTTACCTGCCGGTTAGGTCAGTTGCCGACCAGTACGACGAGCTCATTCTTCGATGGTGACCGGGATGTGTTGGTAGCCACCCTCGTCCGCACCGGCGTCGGCGGTGTCGGCCCCGCCGCCGGCCGGGCCCTCCGGCGGAGTGGGCGGACCGCCGGCGTCCGGAGCGTCGCCGGCGTCGTTCAAGGCGGCGCGAACCACCGCGAGCAGCCCGACACTGTGTTCGGCGATCACGGTCAGCAGCGGGTGTTCCTCACCGGTCACCAGCGCGACCAGCGCACACACCGGACACCACATCTGCTGGCACTTGCCGGGGCCGTCGGCCGACGCCAGCAGCGCCGCGGCGCGCACCGCGGGGTCGATTCCGTCCAGGATGGCCTGCGCGAGCTTGCGCAACTCAGGGCCCAACTCACCCAGGTCGGGGTGTACGCGGGTCACCTGCTGCGCTCCTCTTCATCGGTCACGTAGGCCACACCTTCGGGTCCGGTCGAAAACGCACCGTCAGCTCACTGCCACGCAGCGCCGCGTCTGATACTGTGCAGCGCCGCAGCACCGACGCCAATCGCACTCTGCGACGCATTCCGCCCGCGCCGATGATCAAGTCGTCGCCGGCCCGGCCCAGCGTGAGTGTGCCCGCGTCGACCTGGGGCAACTCTAGCCGCAGTCGGTACACCGCACCCAGTCCGGAACCGGACTCGCGGTCCACTACGGGCCGCAATGGCCCCGGCGGCGCAGCTCCATCGCGGTGGCGGACGCCATCGAGCAGCTCACTCAGCGCCTTGGGGCCGATCGGCTCGGCGGCCAGGTGCGGGACCAACACCAGTGCCACGTCACCGATAGCCGTATCCAATTCGTTCAGGACGGTCCGCTGCTCGCGGATCCGCTCCGCATACCAGTCGAAGGCCGGGTGATCGGGCAGACCACTGTAGGCGTACGAATCATCTTGTATCAGAATCTGGTTCACGATCAGCTCTTCGACATGCACGCCCATCAACGCCAACGATCCCAGGGTGCGAATCGCCTCGGCGGCCACCACACGTTCGGCGGTCAGCACGAGATGCGCGCTGACCAGCGCCTCGTCGCTCAGCAGGGCGATGAGCCATTCGGCCGCGGCGCTCACCCGCTCGGTCAGCTCGACCAGCGCTGCAGACCGGGCGTCGTCGGCCGCCGCGAGCCTGCGGTGCCGCGGCCAGGCCCGCTCGCTATAGAGCGCGATCGTGGCCGGCAGGGTGAGCATCTGCAGCGCGTCGGCGGTGGACGCGCAGTCGACCACGATCTGATCCCACTCTCCGCTCACGGCCAGCTCGCCGACCGCGTACAGGCCGAGCAACTCCTGGATACCGGGCAGCGCGGAAAGCTCCTCGGGTGCAATGCTGGCCAGTTCAGAATCTGGGAGGCGGGCAGCCAACGGGTCGACTACGTCACGCCAGCGCGCTTCGAGCAGTGCCAGGGTGTCTAGCGCCAGCGCGCCCAACATGCCGCCGCTGACCTCGATCTCGTCGGCATCGTCAACGACGACCCGGACCGGGTCGCGTCCGCCGGTCGGCGGAACCGGGACGCCGAGTACGTCACCCAGCGAGTGCGCCTGATCGGTGGAGACCACCAGCACTCGATGACCGGCCCGCGCGGCCGCCACGGCAGCTGCCGCCGAGAGGGTGGATTTGCCTACCCCACCCTTACCGACGAACAGACTGATGCGGGCCGGGGTCGGCGGCGGGGGCTCACTCGAGCTCACTCGAGCTCACTCGGGCTCACTCGGTTTCACCCGGGGCTCGGCTCGTTTCTTCAGGTCCTTCAACGCGGTATCGGTCAGCCTGCGTTCTGCTTTGCGTTTGAGCAGCCCGATCATCGGGATAGCCAGGTCGACCGAGAGCTCATAGGTGACCTCGGTGCCGGATCCCTTGGCTTCCAGGCGGTACTCCCCGTCCAGAGCTTTCACCAGCGAACTCGACACCAGTGACCAGCGCACCGAGCGCCGGTCGGCCGGCCAGTCGTAGGAGAACACCAGGGTGTCCTTGAGGACGGCGGCGTCCATCACAAAGCGGACCACCTTCGGGTAGCCGTCGGCATCGGCCTCCAGCACCTCGGCCTCTTTGTACTCCGAGACCCAATCGGGGTAGGAGCCGACGTCGGCAATGACGTCCATTACCGTGCCTGGATCTGCCTCGATGAAGATCGTCTGTGCCGTTTTGTCCGCCACGTGATCGTTTCCCTAGTCACCTACGTTTGCCACCAGTCCGTCGATGTGAAACGGTACCCCGCCAGGCCCGGCGCTGATCCGGTCAGGCCAGCGCCGACGGTGCAACACCGACCGGCCGCGAGCGTTCCAGGGTTTCCTTCACCGCGAAAGCCATCTTCTTGCCGGCTACCCTTCGGCGATGCGTCATCTTGGCAAGGTTCATCCGGGCCAGTTGCCAACCCACCGCCCCGGACGGTTCGGCGTGCAGAAAATAATGGAGGACCACACCGTCAAGCGACGGCTCCAGCCAGATCTCCATGGTGCCGGTGAGCGCACCGGCGACCGTCCACCTGATTCCCTTCTCGGCGCGGTCCTCGACGACCTGCAGCTGCAGGTCCGGCCACCACCTCCGCCAGGTGGACGGATCGGCTACCGCGGCGCCGGCCTGCGCCGGCGTCGCGGCGAGGAACGTCTCGTCCGCGATCTGAATGCTGCTCACCGCTTCAGCTTCACATACCACGGATCGGCAGCACACCGTAGACAACTAGGGTGGAGGCAAGTCGCGAAGGAGAGGCCAGCACAGTGCGTGAATTCACCGCCCCCGCGCCGTTCACCGTCGACGAGCGCGACAACGTCGTCGCCGTGGTCTTCGAGTACGAGCGCACCGACCCGGACCTGGTCATTTACCAGCGGTTGGTCGACGGGGCATGGCGGGACGTCACGTGCGCGACCGCGGCTGCCCAGATCCGGGCGGCCGCGCTGGGTTTGATTGCCCTGGGGGTGCAGCCCGGTGACCGGGTGGCCATCTTTTCGGCCACCCGTTATGAGTGGGCGATCCTCGACTTCGCCATCCTGGCCGCCGGCGCGGTTACCGTCCCGATCTACGAAACGTCGTCGGCGGAGCAGGTGCGTTGGGTGATGCAGGACTCCGGGGCGGTGCTGGCCTTCGCTGAGACCGCTGCGCACGCTGACATGGTCGACCAGCTCGCCGACGATCTGCCGGCGCTGCGCCGAGTGTTGACCATCGACGAGTCGCAGACCGGCGCGCTCGATGCGCTCACGCAGTCCGGCGCGTCGGTGAAACCCGAGGAGCTGACCGCGCGGCTGTCGGCACTGCGCGCCGCCGACGCTGCCACGCTGATCTACACCTCGGGCACCACCGGCCGGCCCAAGGGATGCCAGCTCACCCACGCCAACCTGGTCTATGAGGTACGCGGCACCAAAGCGGCGTTGCCGACCCTGGTGGCCGAGGGTCAGCGCCTGCTGGTCTTCCTGCCGCTGGCCCACGTACTGGCCCGAGCGCTGACACTGGGAGCGTTCGCCAACAAGGTGGTCGTCGGGTTCACCAGCGACATCAAGAACCTGCTCCCGATGTTCGCGGTGTTCAAGCCGACGGTGGTGGTCTCGGTGCCGCGCGTGTTCGAAAAGGTGTACAACACCGCCGCGCAGAACGCCGCGGACGGTGGGAAGGGCCGCATTTTCGAGCGCGCCGCCCAGACCGCGGTGGACTGGAGCGAGGCCAACGACCATGGTGGGGCGGGCGGCCCGGGTCTGCTGCTGCGCGCCAAGCACGCGGTGTTCGACCGGCTGGTGTACCACAAGCTGCGTGCGGCACTGGGCGGCGACTGCCGCGCCTCGGTATCCGGCGGGGCGCCACTCGGCGAGCGGTTGGGCCACTTCTACCGCGGCGTCGGCCTGACCATTTACGAGGGCTACGGACTGACCGAAACCACTTCTGCGATCACCGTCAACCCGGTCGGCGATATGAAAGTCGGCACGGTCGGAAAGCTGGTGCCGGGCAACAGCATGCGCATCGCCGAGGACGGCGAGTTGCAGGTGCGCGGTGGGGTGGTGTTCAGCGGCTACTGGCGCAACGAGCAGGCCACCGCAGAGGCGATGTCGGACGGCTGGTTCAAAACCGGAGATCTCGGTGCCATCGACGCCGACGGCTACCTGAAGATCACCGGCCGCAAGAAGGAGATTATCGTCACCGCGGGCGGCAAAAACGTCGCCCCGGCGGTGCTGGAGGACCAACTTCGGGCGCACCCGCTGATCAGCCAGGCGATGGCCGTCGGCGACGCCAAGCCATTCGTCGGCGCACTGATCACCATCGACCCCGAGGCGTTCGACGGCTGGAAGCAGCGCAACGGCAAAGCCGTCGACGCGTCGGTCGCCGACCTCGCCACCGACCCCGATCTGCTGGCCGAAGTGGATGCCGCCGTCAAACAGGCCAATCTTTCGGTCTCGCATGCCGAGTCGATCCGCAAGTTCGCGATCCTGCCGGTCGACTTCACCGAAGCC
>NZ_JBYCLE010000522.1:0-1399 GCF_057473765.1 Mycobacterium sp. TH-M106
ATGACGGCGCTGAATACGGACCTGACGGCAGCCGCCCCGGTGGTCTCAGCGCAGCTGGGCAGCGCTGGGCTGACGGGTGGGTTGTCAGTACCGCCAAGCTGGGCGGCGGCCACGCCCACCGTCAAGCTGGTTGCCTCCGGATTGCAGGGTACCGGTGCCGGTGCAGCCCCTGCGGTCGCGGCAAAGGCCATCGAAGACCTGACTGGTCAGATGATCCTGGCAAGCGCGGCCGGCGGCGCACTCAGCAAGGCAATGCCGCCCGCGGTCAACGTGACAACTGTGCACCGATCAGAGACGGCCCGCGACAAGGGCAGTTCGAAACCCAGCAAATTCGAACGCGTCCTTGCCGAACTCTCCCAGAAGCCCGAGTCGGTTCAGCACTGGCACACCGACAAGGCTCAACTTGAGAGTCTGCTGGACCAACTGTCGAAGAAACCGGGTACCCATGCGGTACACATCCACACCGGCGACAAGAAAAGGGCCTCTTGTGACAATCCCGTGGGTGGGTTGTGATTTGAGATTTGAGGGGGCGCACGTCGTTGTCGCGTAAGGTTTCCGGCCGCCACGATGTACGGGTATACGGAGGCATCGTTGGCCGCGTCGAAGTTGACGCCGTTCGATTTCCTGTCCCAACTCACCCGTGAAATAGGTTATGCCGAGCAGAGCGTGCTCACCCGATCCTGCCGACGCTGGTTCGGCTGCAGTCCCACCGACTACCGCAAGCGCCTGCATTTCACCCCAGCCGAGACCGACACCAGCCGGTGAGACACCGGCCGCCGCGCCGACCCAACGTGGACGTGCTGCTGCAGGCGTTGTGAACTCTGGTCCAATCAACCGGCGGGCGCCTCGGCTGGTATTAGGCTGGTGGTGTAGATCGTGGTACAGATCACAGCCGTCCGGGAAGCGAGGGTTCGCGGCCATGACAAACCCCGACTGCGTCGACGTCGTCATTATCGGCGCCGGGATCTCCGGTCTTGGCGCGGCCTACCGCATCACCGAACGCAACCCCGACACCAGCTACGTCATCCTGGAGCGGCGTGCGAACATCGGCGGCACCTGGGATTTGTTCCGCTACCCCGGCGTGCGTTCCGACAGCATTATGTACTCGCTGTCCTTCCCGTGGGAGCCGTGGCTCCGCAAGGAGGCGGTGGCCGAGGGCGCCGACATCCGTGACTACCTGACCAGAACCGCGCATAAGTACGGCATCGACCGACACATCCGGTTCAACAGCTACGTGCGCACCGTTGATTGGGATTCGTCGGACGACACCTGGACGGTGACCACCGAACAGGACGGCGCCACCAAGACCTACCGCGCCCGGTTCGTCTTCTTCGGATCCGGCTACTACAACTACGACGAGGGCTACACACCCGAGTTCCCCGGCATCGAGCAGTTCGCC
>NZ_JBYCLE010000523.1:0-2284 GCF_057473765.1 Mycobacterium sp. TH-M106
CATCCGGGCCTCTTCTTGCGCCAGGACGACGACCCTGCGGGCACGGTCGGTAAATCTTTCGAACATCGGCTTCTTACCTGCTCTCCCTCGCCATCTCCTACAGCCGCTGGCGTCGCGTAGCTGCCATCCACTCTAATGGGCGCTGAACCGGGTCGTGTTTTGACGTGCACAGCACATCGCTGTGGGTTCGACCGCAAGACTCTGCTATGGCGATTAACGCCGGGGGAGCAGGAAACGTTTCCAGTTCGGGTCGCACACCGGTTGCCAGCCGGTTCGCTTGAAGCGAAAACCACACCGGCTGGGCCGGGTGGGTGGGCCCGCGAACGTGCGGGCCAAGAGGTCAGGTAGCCGCGTGGAATGCGTCGATGATGTCGGCTGGAATGCGGCCGCGGGTCGACACATTGTGCCCGTTGCGGCGGGCCCATTCCCGGATTGCGGCGCTCTGTTCGCGATCGATCGCCCCGCGCCTACCGGAGGCCGAACGCCCGCGCCGCCGACCACCGACCCGGCGGCCGGCTTCGATCCATTTCGTCAGCTCACCGCGGAGTTTCGTGGCATTCTTGGTCGAAAGGTCAACTTCGTAGGTCACCCCATCGAGCCCGAATTCGACTGTTTCGTCGGCGGCACCCGAACCGTCGAAATCGTCGATCAAGGTGACGGTCACTTTCTTCGCCATCGGCTTATCCTCACGTTTCTTCCTGTGCACAAACTGTGCACCGTTTGAATCGAGCAACCCGCTGTGTCCGCACGGACATCGAAGTCCAATCTGCCATAAAAGCGCAGAGTATTCAACATCGCGACTGGCGTGGCGGTTCAGTCGTCGTGGCGCCGGACAATCGGAAACAAAACCGTCTCTCTAATCGACAGGCCGGTCAGCGCCATCAACAAGCGGTCGATCCCCATTCCGGTCCCGGTGCACGGCGGCATCGCGTGCTCGAGGGCGGTCAGAAAATCCTCGTCGAGCACCATCGCCTCGTCATCGCCGGCTGCCGCGGCGCGTGCCTGGGCGGCAAACCTGTCCCGCTGCACCACCGGGTCGACGAGTTCGGAGTATCCGGTGGCCAGTTCGATGCCCCGCAGATAGAGATCCCACTTCTCGGTGACACCGGAGATGCTGCGATGCTGACGCGTCAGCGGAGTGGTTTCCACCGGAAAGTCCCGCACGAAAGTGGGCGCCCGCAGGTTATGTCCGACGGTATGCTCCCACAACTCCTCGACCAGTTTGCCGTGCCCGGCAACCTGGCCGCCGGAAACCGGCGCATCCAGGCGGTCAGCGATACGGCGTAACCGATCCACCGGGGTGGCGGGGGTGATCTCTTCGCCGAGCGCAACCGACAGGGACGGATACATTTGTATCGACGCCCATTCACCGCCGATGTCGTAGATACTGCCGTCCGGCAGCGACAGTTGTCTGGTGCCGATCGCCTCGTCGGCGACCTCCTGAATAACTTCGCGGGTCGTCACCGCCGAATCATCGTAGGTGCCGTAGGCCTGGTAAGTCTCCAGCATCGAGAATTCCGGTGAATGGCTGGAATCGGCGCCCTCGTTTCGGAACACGCGATTGAGTTCGAAGACCCTGTCGAAACCGCCGACAACGCAGCGCTTCAGGAACAGCTCCGGCGCGATCCGCAGGTACAGGTCGGTGTCGAGAGCATTGGAATGGGTGACGAACGGCCGCGCGGCCGCCCCGCCCGCCAGTGTCTGCAGCATCGGGGTCTCGACTTCGACGAATCCACGCCGCTGCAACGCGGCGCGAACGGCGCGGACGACGGCGATGCGCTGGTGCGCCACCGCGCGCGCCTGCGGTCGGACGATGAGGTCGACGTAGCGTTGTCGCACCCGTGATTCTTCGTTCATCTCTTTGTGCGCGACGGGCAGCGGCCGCAACGACTTCGACGCCATCTGCCACGAGTCGGCCAGCACCGACAGTTCGCCGCGGCGCGAACTGATCACCTCGCCGTGCACGCAGACGATGTCGCCGAGGTCGACGTCGGCCTTCCAGTTCTCCAGCGCCTGCTGACCGACTTGAGCCAGGCTGATCATCACCTGAAGCGCAGTGCCGTCACCCTCCTGCAGCGTGGCAAAGCACAGCTTGCCGGAGTTGCGGGCGGACACCACCCGGCCGGCGACGCCGACAACGTCACCGGTGGACGTGCCGGCGGGCAGGTCGGGGTAACCGGCGCGGATCTGGGCCAACGTGTGCGTCCGGTCGACCGCGACCGGGTAGGGGTCGCGGCCTTCGGCCAACAGCCGTGCCCGCTTGTCGCGACGAATCCGGAACTGC
>NZ_JBYCLE010000524.1:0-2462 GCF_057473765.1 Mycobacterium sp. TH-M106
GGGAAGAGTCGGCGCTGTTCGCCGCCGACCTGGCCCGGATGTACATCCGCTACGCCGAGCGGCACGGCTGGACGGTGACGGTGCTCGACGAGACCACCTCCGATCTGGGCGGCTACAAGAACGTCACCCTCGCCATCGGAAGCAGAGGCGACAGCGCGGACGGGGTGTGGTCGCGGCTGAAGTTCGAGGGCGGGGTGCACCGGGTGCAGCGGGTTCCGGTGACCGAGTCCCAGGGCCGCGTGCACACCTCGGCAGCCGGTGTGCTGGTCTATCCCGAACCCGAGGAAATCGCCGAGGTCACCATCGACGAGTCCGAACTGCGCATCGACGTCTACCGGTCGTCCGGCAAAGGGGGCCAAGGTGTTAACACCACTGACTCCGCGGTCCGCATCACCCACCTGCCCACCGGGATCGTCGTCACCTGCCAGAACGAACGCTCCCAGCTGCAGAACAAGACCCGCGCCCTGCAGGTGCTGGCAGCCCGGCTGCAGGCCGTGGCCGAGGAGCAGGCGCTGGCCGATGCCTCGGCCGACCGCGCCAGCCAGATCCGCACGGTGGACCGCAGCGAGCGCATCCGTACCTACAACTTCCCGGAGAACCGAATCACCGACCACCGCATCGGCTACAAGTCGCACAACCTCGACCAGGTTCTCGACGGGGACCTCGACGCGTTGTTCGACGCGCTGGCCGCAGCCGACAAGCAGTCCCGAATGCAGCAGACACAACCGACATGACCCGTCTCAGACACGTGATCGACTCCGCTGCAGCGGCTTTCGCAGAGGCCGGGATCGACTCGGCGCGTTTCGACGCCGAGGAGTTGGCCGCCCACGCCGCCGGCACCGACCGCAGCCGACTGACCTTGCTGGATTCTCCCGGAGACGAATTCTTCACCCGCTACCACGATCTGGTCACAGCGCGTCGCAACCGACTGCCGCTGCAGCATCTGACCGGGACCGCGGCGTTCGGTCCGACGACGTTGCACGTCGGCCCGGGGGTGTTCATTCCGCGCCCGGAGACCGAGACGATGCTGGAGTGGGCTCTGAATCCAGCTACGGCTCAGCGGCTTCCGTCAAGGCCGGTGATCGTCGATGTGTGCACCGGGTCAGGTGCTTTGGCGGTTGCGTTGGCCCGGCACTGGCCCGCCGCCCGGGTGCTGGGTGTCGACGATTCACAGACCGCGCTGGACTACGCGCAACGCAACGCTGCCGGCACCGCGGTGGAACTGGTGCGGGCCGACGTGACGACACCGGGGCTGCTGGCCGACCTCGACGGCCGGGTCGACCTCGTCGTGGCCAACCCGCCCTACATCCCCGAGGGTGCCGTGTTGGACCCTGAAGTAGCCCAACATGATCCACCGCACGCGCTGTTCGGCGGGGCGAATGGGATGTCGGTGATCACCGCGGTGGTCGCGGCGGCCGGACGCTGGTTGCGGCGGGACGGCCTGTTCGCCGTCGAGCACGACGACACCACATCCTCGCGAACCGTCGAACTCATCCGCGGCACCGGGCTTTTCGATGGCGTCACTGCTCGGCGGGACCTTACTGGCCGGCCGAGGTTCGTGACGTCAATCAGGAAGACCTATGCCTGAGTTGTTCGACTGCGCCGACGCTGACCAGCGTTCGGCTGGGATCGCGGCGGCGGTCGACGCCGTCCACGACAGCCGGCTGGTGGTGCTGCCTACCGACACGGTCTACGGCGTCGGCGCCGACGCCTTCGACAGCGCCGCGGTGGCCGCGCTGCTGGCAGCCAAAGGGCGCAGCCGTCACATGCCGGTAGGTGTGCTGGTCGGATCGTGGAACACCATCGACGGGCTTTGCCTGATGGTCTCCGATGCCGCGCGCGAGCTGATTCACGCGTTCTGGCCGGGTGCGCTGAGCTTGGTGGTGACGCAGGCGCCGTCGTTGCAGTGGGACCTCGGCGACACCCGCGGCACTGTGATGGTGCGGATGCCGCTGCACCCGGTGGCCATCGATGTGCTGCGCGCTGTGGGGCCGATGGCCGTGTCCAGTGCCAACGTGTCCGGCAGCGTGCCCGCGGTCGATGCCGCCGAGGCCCACCGGCAGCTCGGCGACCGGGTTGACGTTTATCTCGACGCCGGCCCGGCAGCGCAACAGACTGCGTCGACAATCCTGGATCTGACCGGGGCCGCCCCGCGCATCCTCCGGCCGGGGCCGGTCAGCGCCGATGACATCGCTGCGGTGCTCGGGCTGGACCCCGACAGGCTGGCGGACTGATCGGTGCTGTGCAGTACCGTTTTTCGGTGATGAGTGACCCGGAAAGTCTGCGCGCCCTGAGCGGCAGGCTGCTCGCCCTGTCCGACCCGACCTTCAAAGGTGCCGGGGTGCCGCTGCGCGAGCTGGCGCTCGTCGGCCTGACCGCGGCGATCATCACCTACTTCGCCACCGGGCCGGTGCGGGTGCTGGCCACCCGGCTGGGTGCGGTGGCCCATCCGCGCGAGCGCG
>NZ_JBYCLE010000525.1:0-2491 GCF_057473765.1 Mycobacterium sp. TH-M106
GCTGGGGCCGCTTCGCCTCGACGAGACGGTTCAGCGCGCCGCGGCCATCGTCGGAACCCGTGCCGCCACCGCCTACGGCGAGCAGGTGACGGCTGACTTGGCCGCGGGACTGACCGAACGCGAGGTGGCGGTGGTCTCCGGCGGCGCCTACGGCATCGACGGCACAGCGCACCGCGCGGCGCTGGCTTGCGACGGAGCCACCGTGGCGGTGCTTGCCGGTGGAATCGACATTCCTTATCCGGCAGGGCATTCGGCGCTGCTGCATCGCATCGGCCAGCACGGGCTGCTGGTCAGCGAGTACCCGCCGGGGGTGCGGCCCTACCGACACCGGTTCTTGACCCGCAATCGGTTGGTCGCGGCGTTGTCCAACGCGGCGGTGGTGGTCGAGGCCGGGCTGCGCAGCGGCGCTGCCAACACCGCCGCGTGGGCGCGGCTGCTGGGGCGGCCGGTGGCCGCGGTGCCCGGGCCGGTGACCAGCTCGGCGTCGGCGGGCTGCCACGCGTTGCTGCGCGCGGGCGCAGAGTTGGTCACCCGGGCCGACGAGGTGGTCGAGTTGGTGGGCCGGGCCGGCGAGCTGGCCGATGCGCCGCAACACCCCGACACCCCGCTGGACGGACTCAGCCCTGCTGAGCGGCGGGTGTACGAGGCGCTACCGGGCCGGGGCGTCGCCACCGTCGATCAGGTTGCGGTCGCGTCCGGGTTGCCGTCGTCGCAGGTACTCGGGCCGCTGGCGATGCTGGAGGTGGTCGGGCTGGCAGAGCGCTGCGACGGTCGTTGGCGGGTGGTACGCAAGCGTGGGTAGCCGGCTTCTACCATGAGCATTGCCGGTCAGCTGTCATGGCGCGACAAAGGATCACCCGAACCGGACGCGTCATCACCGTCTTCGAGATAATGCTCAGTTGACCCAGCGTATCCGCACGGGTCGTGGACGTCGGCGGTCGGTTTTCACGAGGAGGCAGTGTTGGCGGGTCGACCGGTGCACACGTTCGAAGTCGTCCGCACCCAGCAACTCTCACCACATATGGTCCGAGTGGTGCTGGGCCAAGGCGGATCGGGAACCGGCTTCGATACCTTCGCCCCCAGCGCATTCACCGACTCCTACGTCAAGATCTTGTTCTTCGGCGAGGACGTCGACACGGGCGCGCTGCCACAGCCGCTGACGCTGGACAGTTTCGACATGCTGCCCGCGGACCGGCGCCCGGCCATCCGGACCATGACGGTGCGCGGCGCCGACTCGGCGGTCGGCGAGATCAGCATCGATATCGTGATGCACGGGGAGCACGGGGTCGCGGGCCCGTGGGTGGCCGCCGCCGAGCCCGGCCAACCGGTCTACCTGATGGGTCCGGGCGGAGCCTATGCGCCCGACCCGGCCGCTGACTGGCACCTGCTGGCCGGTGACGAAAGCGCACTGCCGGCCATCGCGGCCGCGCTGGAAGCGATGCCGGCCGACGCCACCGGCAAGGTTTTCATCGAGATCGCCGGCCCCGAACATGAAACCGAGCTCACCGCGCCGCCGGCGGTGCAGCTGAACTGGATCTACCGCGGCGGCCGGGCCGACCTGGTCGGCCAGGACCGTGCCGGTGACCACGCGCCGCTGGTCGAGGCGGTCACCACCACCCTGTGGCTGCCCGGCCAGGTGCAGGCCTTCATCCACGGTGAGGCCCAGGCCGTCATGTACAACCTTCGACCCTACGTCCGCAAGCAACACGGAGTGGAGGCCAAATGGTCGTCGATCTCCGGTTACTGGCGCCGCGGGCGCACCGAGGAGACGTTCCGCCAGTGGAAGAAGGAGCTCGCCCGCAGCGAGCAGGACGCCGAGGCGGCCGGCTGATCCGTCTGGCAGGCTAGGGCACATGGCATTCGGGGACTATCAGTTCGAGATCTACCTGCAGGGACTGTCTGGGGTGGTGCCGTCGCTGCCGATGGCCTACACCGAACTGGAGGCCAAGGCGTCCGCTTCGATGCCGCCGTGGGTGTGGTCCTACGTCGCCGGCGGCGCCGGCGACGAGCACACCCAGCGGGCTAACGTCACCGCGTTCGGGCGGTGGGGGCTGATCCCGCGGATGTTCGTCGGGGCAGCCGAACGCGACCTGTCGGTGGAATTGTTCGGGACGACGCTGCCGTCGCCAGTGTTCATGGCACCCATCGGCGTCATCGGCATCTGCGGCCAGGACGGCCACGGCGACCTGGCCACCGCCCGCGCCGCCGCGACCACCGGAGTGCCGATGATGGTGTCCACCCTCACCGCCGACCCGCTGGAGGACATCGTCGCCGAGTTCGGTGACACGCCGGGGTTCTTCCAGCTGTACCCGCCGAAAGACCGCGAGCTGGCCGCCAGCCTGGTGCAGCGCGCCGAGAACTCCGGCTACCGGGCCATCGTCGTCACGATGGACACCTGGGTGCCCGGTTGGCGCCCGCGTGACCTGGCGACGTCGAACTTCCCGCAGCTGCGCGGGCACTGCCTGGCCAACTACACCAGCGACCCGGTGTT
>NZ_JBYCLE010000526.1:0-1310 GCF_057473765.1 Mycobacterium sp. TH-M106
ACGCAGGAACTCGATGTTGGTCTGCACCCCGAGCACCGTCGTGGCGGTCAGGGCCGCGTCCAGCCGCGTCAGCGCCTGTGCCCGGTCGGTGCCGTGCGCGATCACCTTGGAAAGCATCGGGTCGTAGTCGCTGCCGACCACCGTGCCGGGTTGCAGCGAGGAGTCCACCCGCACTCCTGCGCCGGTGGGCTCGTGCACGGCGAGCACCCGACCGCCGGTGGGCAGGAAGCCTCGCGCCGGATCCTCGGCATAGACCCGGGCCTCGATGGCGTGCCCGGTCAGTGTGATGTCGTCCTGGGTGAACGGCAGCTTCTCTCCGACCGCTACCCGTAGCTGCCACTCCACCAGGTCCAGACCGGTGATCGCCTCGGTGACAGCGTGTTCCACCTGCAGTCGCGTGTTCATCTCCATGAAGAAGAACTCGTCCGGGCGATCGGCGGAGACGATAAACTCCACGGTGCCGGCGCTGACGTAGTCGACGCTGCGGGCGGTGTTGCAGGCGGCCGCGCCGATCCGGGCGCGGGTGGCCGGATCCAGCAGCGGCGACGGCGCCTCTTCGACGACCTTCTGATGGCGGCGTTGCAGGCTGCATTCGCGTTCACCAAGGTGTACCACGTTGCCCTGGGTATCGGCGAGCACCTGAACCTCGATATGGCGGGGCTGCAACAGGAATCGCTCGACAAACAGCGTGTCGTCGCCGAACGCCGATGCCGCTTCGCGTCGCGCGATGACCAGTTCCTGGAGCAGCAATGCCGGGTCGTGCACCAGATGCATGCCTTTGCCGCCGCCGCCGGCCGACGGCTTGATCAGCACCGGGTAGCCGATGTCGGCTGCGGCCGCCGCGAGCTCGTCGTCGGTCAAGCCGGGTCTGGTCACCCCCGGCACCACCGGCACGTCGAAGGACGAGGCGGTGTTCTTGGCGGTGATCTTGTCGCCCATCACCTCGATCGCCCGCGACGACGGGCCGACGAACACCACCCCGGATTGCTCGCAGGCTGCCGCGAATTCCGCGTTCTCGGAGAGAAACCCGTAACCCGGATGAATCGCCTGGGCTCCGGTGGCCACCGCGGCGTCGAGCACCTTGCGGATCGCCAGGTAGCTCTCCGCGGCGGGCGCCGGGCCAAGCCGCACCGCGGTGTCGGCTTCGCGCACATGCCGGGCGCCGGCGTCGGCGTCGCTGTAGACGGCCACCGACCTTATTCCCAGCCGGCGCAGGGTGCGGATCACCCGCACCGCGATCTCGCCGCGGTTGGCCACCAGCACGGTATCGAACATCTGGCTCACATCCGGAACACGCCGTAGGAAACCGG
>NZ_JBYCLE010000527.1:0-4475 GCF_057473765.1 Mycobacterium sp. TH-M106
TCGAGCGGATGACGGGATTCGAACCCGCGACCCTCACCTTGGCAAGGTGATGCGCTACCAACTGCGCTACATCCGCGCGCAACGGACGAGATCGTCATCCGGTGCGAAGCATGACGATAGTTCATCCCAGCGGGCCTGCACAAATATTCGGCGTGCCTCACCTACTTTGAGCGCGTGGCCGCGGTGGTGCCTCAGCTATTTTGAGCGCGTAGCCCCTCGGGGCAGCCCGGCTACCGCCAGATCAACACGCTCCCTTTGACGTGACGAACCTCAAGATATTCGCTGTGCGGATCGGCATAGTGGCAGCCTGGCTCGCCCATTCTCCCTGGATCCGCTCGCCGTGTTAGTTTCGACGTCGTTCGTTGGTCTCGTAGCTCAGCGGGAGAGCGTCCGCCTCACACGCGGAAGGTCGCTGGTTCGATCCCAGTCGAGACCACAGAGGAAATGCAGGTCATTCCTGAATGAATCGCCCTGGAAATGCTGGAGGCTTCAGACCTTGGAATCGAGGATGGAGCTATGTCGAAGAAACCGTCATCGTCGGCCAAGCCGACGAGTCGCCGTTACAGTGCCGAGCAGAAGGCCGGGGCGGTACGGATGGTTCGGGCATTGCGCGCGGAGTTGGGCAGCGACCACGGCGTCATCGCCCGGGTAGCCGATCAGCTCGGCTATGGAGTCGAGTCGGTGCGGACCTGGATGCGTCAGGCCGACATCGATGACGGCTATCAGGCCGGGGTGTCGACCATCGAGGCACGGCGCATGAAGGCACTCGAACAGGAAAATCGAGAACTCAGGCGCGCCAACGAAATACTGAAACGAGCAGCGAGTTTCTTCGGGGCGGAGCTCGACCGCCAACACAAGAAATAGTCGACTTCATCGACGCCAACCGGGAGGAGTTCGGGGTCGAGCCCATCTGCACCGTCCTGCGCAGCACAGGGGTGTCGGTGGCCCCGAGCACCTACTACGCGGCCAAGGCCCGCACCGCGTCGGCCCGAGCCCGCCGAGACGCGGTGATGCGGCCCATCTTGGTCAAGCTCTGGAAAGACAACTACAGCGTCTACGGCGCCCGCAAGCTGTGGAAAGCCGCCCGCCGGGCCGGCCACGACATCGGCCGCGATCAGGTGGCGCGGCTGATGCGCGCCGAAGGCATCCACGGGGTGCGCCGCGGCAAGAAGGTCCGCACCACCCGACCCGACGAAGCCGCCGAACGCCACCCGGACCTGGTCAAGCGGAACTTCACCGCCGAGGCCCCCAACCAGCTATGGGTCACCGATCTGACGTTCGTGGCCACCTGGGCCGGGGTGGCCTACGTGTGCTTCATCATCGACGCGTTCAGCCGGATGATCGTCGGCTGGCGGGTGGCGGCGAACATGCGCACCACCATGGTGCTCGACGCCATCGAGATGGCGCGCTGGTCGCGCGGAATCACGTTGGCGGGCTTGCGATGCCACTCCGATGCCGGATCGCAGTTCACCTCGATTCGCTACACCGAGCGCCTCGCTGAGATCGGCGCCGTACCCTCCATCGGCACCGTCGGCGACAGCTACGACAACGCCCTGGCCGAGACCGTCAACGGCTACTACAAAGCCGAGCTCATCTACGGACCCACCCGACCCGGACCGTGGAAGACGGTCGAAGACGTCGAACTGGCCACCCTCAGCTGGGTGCACTGGCACAACACCACCCGGTTGCACGGATACCTCGGCGACCTACCGCCCGCGGAGTTCGAGGACGCGTTCTACGCTGACACACGGACCGGCCAACCCCTGGCCGCAATCCAATGAATCGAGCCTCCATCAGACCCAGGGCGATTCAGTCGCCCTCTGGGTTCGCCCCTTGCGCCGGGGTGCACACACCATGGGGTTGGCAACTGTTGCAGCTTGGGTGTACTTGAGTGCACTTTGATGTGTTTGAGGATTGCTTGTCGTAGGGCGAAGCTAGGGTCGCCCATGAACACGCTGCGTTTCGATCCCAGTCGAGACCACGAGGTGGGACTTCCAGCCGCCGTCAACAGTTCGCGGGCGCTAGGCTCCTACGCTATGACCCAGGAAAGCGAATCAACGCCGACCGCTGACCAGATCGAGCGCACGCTGACCGCGGTCCGCGCCGCCTACGAGGCCCTGAGGCACATCCCCTCGGACCAGGGCGCCATCACGGCTCTGGTGCAGACCGCCAAGGGCACCGCCGCGCTGCACGACTTACGCCAGGAAATCAACCGCCTCAACACGCTGCTGCCCTTCAAGGGCTAACGCAGGGCTCAAACTCGGCTAAAGCATTGCCGCTCAAACCCTCTCGGGTGCGTTCAAGTTCGCGATGGCAAGGTCGAACTCGCCGACCTCCACGACCTGTGCGCCGGTGTCGTTGACGGCCTTGGCCCAGATCGCCTGATCGGCTTCGCGGCTCGCTAGCATCGCCGCCCAGTCGTCGAAGCTCGTCGACGACACCGCCCGGCCGGATGCCCGGTCCACCAGCAGGCTTGCGCTGCAGAAACCGTCGAGATCCTCCATCTTCGGCAGCAGGGCCAGCTTGTAGGTGTCCACCGTCCGATCCAGGACTGCGGGGTCGGTCCGCAACCAGGTGGCGCGCACCACGGCCCGTCGGCGGGCGGGGTGATCACGGTGCAGCACGCCGATCTCCCAGCGGGACACTGCGGCGGTGGCGTGGAAGATTTCGGTCGCGCGGTCGCGCAGCCCCTGGGCCACAGCCTCACTGGCCCGCAGGGCCTCCTCGTCGCGCCACGACGAGGTGACGATGCACCTGCCGCGGTCACGGTCGATGAGCATGGACAGCCCGGCGCATCCGTCCGTGTCGGCGAGGGTGGGCATCACCACGTCGCGGATGTGAGCGACCCCGTCATCGATGAACGACGGGTGCGCGTAAATGGTGGAGGAGCGTGCGTGCATGTTCGCCTCCGTCTACTCGAGGCGGCGCCCCGGCGGCGCCGCGGGTCACCCTCCACCTTGCTCCGGCAACCCGAGTTCGACAACGGTTACGGCGAGTCGGGTTCACCCGATCGGGTCGGATTCGCGGTGGTGCTGTGCATCCAGGTCGGCGATCGCGCGGCCGATGCGTCCGCGCAGCGCGATGGTGCCGACGATGCCGGCCACCACCGCGACGACCAGTGCGATCCAAGAGAACCGGGTGAGCCAATGTTCGGCGGCCAGCCCGGCGAAGTAGACCGCCGCCGTGGTACCGCTGGCCCAGCACACCGCCCCGGAGACGTTGGCGGCCAGAAAGTGCGGATACCTCATCTTCAGCGCCCCGGCCAGCGGGCCGGCCAGGATCCGCAGCAGCGCGATGAACCGGCCGAAGAACACCGCCCCGGTTCCCCAGCGAGCGAACAGCCGTTCGGCGAATGCGACGTGTCCGGGGCCGAAGTGCTTGGGGAACCGTCGGCCTAGCCGGTCGAAGAGCGGCATGCCGAACCGGCGGCCAATCGAATAGCCAATCGAGTCGCCGATCACCGCCCCGACCACTGCCGCCGCACCGACCCCGACCGGGTGCACAGCCAGGTCCTGCCGCGACGACAGCAGCGCCGCGCCGACCAGCATGACCTCGCCCGGCAGCGGCATACCCAGGCTCTCCATCCCGACCACCGCCCCGACGACGAGGTAGACCAGCACCGGCGGGATCGACTGCAGTACGTCGTCTACTGTCATGCGGTCAAGCATGCCCGACCGGGTGACCGGCGGACGCCGCGGACAATTCCGGTTGTGGTCCTTGCCCGAAAACCGCTTATCTACTACAATTCGTAGTTGTGCATAGCGACTACCCGGAGAGGCATGTTATCGGCAAGCGTTCTATCCAGCGAAATCGCCCGCTGCGTAGTGCCGTTAGACCCGCCGACACCGGCTGACCCCGGCAAACCCCGGCTGACCCGACTGGAAACCGTGCGCTAGACCCGTGAGCGCGAGAGGGGGGCGCTCACGGGTCGGCGATGTCGGCTGTGGCGGTGGTGTCGGTGGTGAACCGCGGCTTGCGTTTCTCCTGTATCGCGGCCAGGCCTTCGCGGACATCGGGGCCGTCGAAGCTGATGAACTCCAGCCCGAGCGCGGTTTCGAAGGCTGGCGCGAATGCCCGGTACCAATAGTTGAGGCTGTGCTTAGTGAAGCGGATCGCGTCCTGCGCGCCGTGCGCCAGCGTGCCGGCGATGCGGTTCGCGGTGGCAACCACGTCGTCGTCGTCGACGCAGATCGAGACCAGCCCGATCCGCTCGGCCTCCTCGCCGGAGAGCGGCTCGCAGGTCAGCAGATAGTACTTCGCCTTGGCCATGCCCACCAGCAACGGCCAGCAGATCGCGGCGTGGTCACCGGCAGCCACTCCGAGTTTGGTGTGCCCGTCGATGATGCGCGCGCCCCGCCCGGCCACCGAGATGTCGGATAGCAGCGCCACCACCAGGCCCGCGCCCACCGCGGGTCCGCGGATCGCCGAGATCACCGGTTTGGAAAAGTTCACGATATTGAGCACCAGGTCGCGGG
>NZ_JBYCLE010000528.1:0-9302 GCF_057473765.1 Mycobacterium sp. TH-M106
ACGAGCTGCTGACCTTCGTCTCCGCCGGCCATGAGACGACCGCAAACCAATTGGCCTGGATCGTGGAACGGCTGCGCCGGCATCCGCAGGTGCTGAAGCGGCTTACCGACGAGGTGGATGCCGGCGGGTCCGATCTGCGTCAGGCGACGATCTACGAAGCACAGCGCTCCCGGCCCAGCATCGAGGCGTCGTTTCGCCGCGTGAAGCAGCGAATCCGCCTGGGCGAATGGGTGCTGCCGGCCGGCACCAACGTGACGGTCAATTTCCAGCTGGCGCACGAGTCGCAGGAGAACTTCCCGGACGCCGACTCGTTCGAGCCGGATCGATTCCTCGACGCCGGCCCGAAACCGTTCCGGTGGATGCCGTTCGGCGGCGGTGTGCACCGTTGTCCCGGAGCGGCGTTCGCGAACATGGAGATGGACGTCGTCCTGCGCACGCTGCTGCGCGAATTCCGGTTCGAGCCGACCGATGCCCCGGGGGAACGGCGCCGCTACCGCGGCGTGGCGATCGCCCCGTCCCGGGGTGCCCGTGCGGTGGTTTACCGGCGAGCGGCCGCGGCGCCGGGCGATCGTGACTCCGTTGCGGCCGCCGACCACCGCAGCTGAACGCAACGCTGTTGCTGGCATACTTCCCGGCATGCCCGCGCCCCGTACGAACCGCGTCTACGACATCGGCGTCAGATTGTTCAAGGGCTTCACGAACAACTTCTGGTATCCGTTTCTGACCCGCCGGCTCGACACTGCGGACCTCGTTTTCCTCAACTACGGTTACGAGGAAGATCCGCCGATGGGCTTGCCGCTGGCCGAGTCCGACGAAGCCAACCGGTACTGCATCCAGCTCTACCACGCCGTGGCGGCCCAGGCCGATCTGCGCGGCAAGCAGGTATTGGAGGTCAGTTGCGGCCATGGCGGCGGGGCCGCGTACCTGACCCGGACCCTGCGTCCGGCTTCTTACACCGGGCTGGACTTCAACCCGGACGGCATCGCCTTCTGCCGCAAGCGCCATGACCTGCCCGGGCTGGACTTCGTGCACGGCGACGCCGAGAACCTGCCGTTCGACGACGGATCTTTCGACGCGGTGGTCAATGTCGAAGCCTCGCACGCCTATCCCCGACTCTCCCGCTTCCTCGCCGAGGCCGCACGGGTGCTGCGTCCGGGCGGGCATTTCCTCTATGCCGACTTTCGCGGCCGCGGAGAGTTCCCCGGCTGGGAGGCGGCGCTGGCCGATGCTCCCTTGCGGCAGCTTTCGGGCCGGGTCGTCAACGCCGAGGTGGTGCGATCGCTGGACCGCAATGCGCAACGCTCCCTGGACCTGATCGGCCACCGGCTACCGGCGTTCATGCGGCCCTGGGGACGCCGATTCGCCGGTGTGCCGGGAACCGGGCTCTACCGCGGCTTTGCCAGCGGGACGGCCGAGTACCGGATGTATTGCTTCACAAAGGACTGATCGCCTATCACGCCATCGCGTAGTCGCTCAACGGGAACCGGTCCTGTTCTTTGACCGCGCTGCGCACCGACGTCGGCCGGAACAGCACTGCTTCCCCGGTGTGCTGGTTGAACCAGTACGAGTTCGAGTTCGCGCAGCTTCCGAGGTGAAACACCGAATCGTCGAGCAACTTGGTCATCCGCTCGAAGAAGCGCGCGTTGGCGTCTTCGGTCACCTCGAAGGTGCGGGCGCCGCGCCGCTGCAGCTCACCGAAGAGCCGATTGATGTGGCGCATCTGGCATTCCACGGTGTTGAACCACGACAGGCCTACCCATGCGAAGGGGCTGGCCATGTTCAGGAAGTTGGGAAACATCGGCATCGAGATCCCCTGGTAGGCCTGAAATCTGGTTTCCCGCCACCACTTCCCGAGATTGCGGCCGTCCCGTCCGATCACCTCGATGGCGGGCAGGTTCGCATCCCACACGTCGAATCCGGTTGCCAGTACCAAGGTGTCGGCAAGCCGCTTGGTACCGTCACACGCCACGATGCCGTCGGGCTCGATCCGCTCGATGCCACTGGTTTCCAGGTGCACATGCGGTTTGGCGAAAGCCGGGTAGTAGGTGTTGGATATCGACGGCCGCTTGCAGCCGAAGTCGAAATCCGGGCCCAGCTGGCGCGACAGCTTGCGATCGCGAAGCAACAGCAGCCGATGGATTTTCGACAGTTGCGCTGTGGCGCTGTTGACGAGTCTGAAGTGGCGGTACTTCCACATCGTGATGACCATCATGAATTCCAGGCTGACGTCGGTGTACCAGCGCACCATGCGCTGCGTCAGCGGCCAGCGGGCGAAGATCCGTTGCAGTGCGGGCGGGAACGGCGGGTCGATCTTGGGCAGCACCCAGATCGGCGTGCGCTGGTACACGGTCAGCTCGGCGGCTTGGTTGGCCAGTTCGGGGATCACCTGGATCCCGGTGGAACCGGTGCCGATCACCGCCACCCGACGCCCCGCCGACGAGTAGTCGTCATCCCAGGCCGCGGTGTGGATCACCCGCCCGGCGAAGGTGTCGATGCCGGGGATGTCCGGGATGCGGGGCTGGGAGAGGAAACCGGTCGCGACGATCAGGAACTGCGCGCTGAGCGTCTCGCCGCCGGCCAGCGCCACCTGCCAAACTCGGGCGTCGTCGTCCCAGCGGGCGCCCTCCACGCAGGTGTTGAACCGCATGTGGCGGCGCACGTCGTATTTGTCGGCGACGTGCTCGGCGTAGCGCTTGAGTTCGCTGCCGGGCGCGTACATTCGGGACCAGTACGGGTTCGGCTCGAACCAGTAGGAAAACGTCGGCGACGGCTGGTCGACGGCCAGGCCCGGGTAGTGATTGACATGCCACGTGCCGCCCAGGTCGGCTTCGCGGTCGACGATCGCGATGTTGTCGTAACCCAGCCGCTTGAGCGCGATCGCCATGCCCATGCCACCGAAACCCGCGCCCACGATGACGGCGTCGAACTGCTGCCCTCCCATAACTCCCACACGTTACCCTGCCCATTGATGTCCCGAAGGACCTGCGCCATAAGGGGTGCCTAGGGGGCTGGGCTAGCTAGGGGCCGTCTGCCCCGCCGTGCACGGCGGGGCAGACGGCGACGAAGCCATAAAAATAAGATAAAGGTTTAGATTTTGTGGCGCTTCTGTGTAGTGTACGTCTTTGAGCCGGTAAAGTGGCCTAGCGCCGGTGTCCTACAACGCGCAGACGTAAGTCCAGCAGGAGGACTCTAGATGTCGACCATCCTCGTGAGTGCTTTGCTGCTGGTGGCTGGCCTGGGGTGGATGCTGCTGGCCAAGCGGTGGAAGCACGGCATGGATGTCAGCGGCGCCCCCTGGTACGTCGCGCATCTTGGCACGCTCTCCGAGGCGTCGGTGCGCCGCCACTTCAATGCCTACGTCGACGTCGACTGGGATGCGCCCGAATTCGCCGTCACCGCCGACGACCCGCGCTGGGTGTTGCGGTCAACCGATGCGCTCGGACGTCATCCGTGGTATCGGGCACAACCGCTGGACCGGCAGATCGCGATGGGGAGGTGGCGGCACGCCAACATGGCCAAGGTCGCCATACACTTCGAGGACATTCTGGTCCGCGGCCTGATGCACTACGCGTTCTGGTTGCCCAACGGGTCGCCGGAATTCCGCTACTGCGTGCACGAGTCGATCGAGGAGTGCAACCACACCCTGATGTTCCAGGAGTTGATCAATCGGATCGGGGTCGACGTGCCGGGCATGGCGCGCTGGCTGCGCTGGCTGTCGCCGATGGTCCCGCAGTGGGCGGGCTTGGTGCCGAACGCGTTCTTCTTCGCGGCGCTGGCCGGGGAGGTGCCGTTCGACTACGTGCAGACGGAGGTGCTGCGCGAGGACGCGCCGACCCATCCGGCCGTGAAGAAGGTGATCGCGATCCACGTCGCCGAGGAGGCACGCCACATCGCGTTCGGAGACGAAATCCTGCGCAGACGTGTCCCGCAGGTGTGGTGGACCAGTCGGTTGATGCTGTCGCTGTTCGTGCCGATCATCATGGCGATTCTGGGCCGCACCATGGTGGTGCCGCCGCGCAAGTTCTTCCGCGAGTTCGGCATCCCGCGCTCGGTGCGCAGAAGCGTCTTCGGGTCGCCCGACGCACGGCAGGCGATGCGTGACGTATTCGCCGACATCCGGACGCTCTGCCACGAGGTGGGATTGATGAACCCCGCTGCACGCTTGATGTGGCGCATCTGCAGGATCGACGGCCGCCCGTCGCGGTATCGCCACGAACCACAGCGCGCACACCGGGGTGACGATGGCAACGGTCAACGCCCAGCCACCGTGCTCCCGCACAGCGATTCGGCCGCGCCGGCCGAGACGCAGAACGCCGGCACCCTGATCTAGGGCGCCAAACGGCGTTAGGCCAGCGTCAGGCCGCTGTGCCATACTTCCGGGGTGGTTCGTAGCCCCAGAAGATCCGAAACTCTCGACAGGGTCGGCGTCGGCCTGGTCTATCGCATCGGGTCCACCGCGACCTACAAGAAGATCTTCCGGCACTGGTACCCGATGATGACCCGCCGACTCGGGCAGAAGGCCGACGTCGTCTTCCTGAACTGGGGTTACGAGGAACACCCGCCGATGGGCCTGCCACTAGACGAGTCCGACGAGGCGAACCGCTACTCCATTCAGCTCTACCACCAGACCGCGAGCCAGGTCGACCTGAGCGGCAAAAAGGTGTTGGAAGTCAGCTGCGGCCACGGCGGCGGTGCGTCGTATCTGGTACGCACATTGGCGCCGGCCTCCTACACCGGCTTGGACTTCAACGCCGCCGGCATCGATTTCTGCCGACAGCGGCACCAGCTGCCCGGGCTGGACTTCGTGCACGGCGACGCCGAAGATCTGCCCTTCGACGACGGGTCCTTCGACGCGGTGGTCAACGTCGAGGCCTCGCACATCTATCCCCATTTCGAGCGTTTCCTGCACGAAGTGACGCGGGTGCTGCGGCCCGGCGGGCACTTCCTCTATGCCGATTTCCGCAACCGTGACGGTTTCGGCGCCTGGGAGGCGGCGCTGGCGGACTCGGGCATGCGGATCGTCGCCGAGCGGGTCATCAACGAGCAGGTGCTGCGCGGGCTGCGGGAGAACTCGCCGCGGTCCAACGAGCTGATCAACCGCTTCTTGCCGGCCTTCGCGCGCCGCTTCGGCCGGGAGTTCGCCGTGGTGGACGGCTCCTGGTTCTATCGCGACCTGGAACGCGGCGAAATCGACTACCGGATGTACTGCCTGACCAAGGATTGAGCGGCAGCCGTCACCAGGGAGTTGGTCCGCACATGACACTCGCCAGCACGCTCCGGTTCCATGCCAGCCTGCTGAAGATCAGCGCAGCAGGCTTGACCGGGGTCGCCCGGGATCGGGCTGCCGCGCACCTCGTCCGGCTGACCGGCAGAGAAACCGCCCCACTCACCGACTTCGACCCGTTCTCGGCGGCGGCGATGCGCGATCCGTACCCGGGCTATCGCACCCTGCTGACCGGGCCGAACGTCTGGTACAACCGCAAACGCGGCATCTGGATCATTCCCGGCTACGACGACGTGTGGCAGGCGCTGCGCGACGACGACGCCCTGTCATCGGCGCAGAGCCAGGCCCGGTTCCGCGTTCACCTGCCGACGATGAACTCCACCGACCCGCCGGCGCACACCCGGCTGCGCAAGTTCGTCTCCCGGGCGTTCACCCCGCGGGCGATGACAGCGTGGCAGGCGGCGATCAACGAGGTCGCCGACGAACTCATCGACCACATGCTGGCGCGCGGCCGAGCCGACGTGGTGACCGACCTGGCCAAGCCGCTGCCGAACCGGCTGATCGCGATGATGCTGGGCATACCGGCGCAAGACCACACCCGCTTCCTGGAGTGGTCCGACGCAGCGGTCGAGGGTGCCTTCGCGCCGTTGACCCTGCGCGGGCTGGCGCTGACCATGCGGTCGGGCCGCGCCACGATCGCCATGCACCGCAACCTCGACCCGCTGATCAGGCAGCGCCGCCGCGCGCCCGGTGACGACCTGATCTCGATGATGGCCGGCCCGGAAGGCGACGACGCGCTCTCCGATGCCGAAGTGTTCTGGAGCGCGTCGATGCTGGTCGGCGCCGGCAGCGAGACGACGGCGAATCTGCTGTCGGGGCTGTTCCTGACGCTGGCGCAGCAACCGGAGGTCTACGCCCGGTTGCGGGCGAACCCCGAGCTGATTCCGGTCGCGGTCGACGAGCAACTGCGTCTGGTCTCACCCGTGCAGGGTTTCTACCGAACGGCCACTCGCGCCTACACCGTCGGTGCCCACACCATCCCCGCCGGCGCGCGGGTACTGCTGCTGTTCGCCGCGGCGAACCGCGACCCGCGTCACTACGCCGACCCCGACACCTTCGACCTGGACCGCAAATCGTCCGACCATGTCGCTTTCGGCGGCGGCGTGCATTACTGCCTCGGCACTCACCTGAGCCGCATGGAAGTGAGTCGTGTTCTGACGCAACTGCTGCCGCGCGTCGACGCCATTCACCTCGACGGCGACTACCACTACTTGCCTAACCCGACGATGCGTGGCCTGGCGCGCTTGCCGGTGAAGTTCAGTCTCACCAACTGACGGTTGCGCCCTACAACCCGCGTGCGCAAAGCCAGCCGTGGATGCGTTCGGCGACGGCGGCCCACCCCGGCTCCAGCATCATGTTGTGTCCCATGTCGGGGAAGAACTCCGCCTCGGTGCGGTAGGCGCGCGCCGTCGCCAGAACTTCTTTTCGGGTGTGCGCACCGTCGTCGTCGGCGCCGAGCACCAGCAGCGGCGCCCGCACCCGCTTCGGCCGGGGCAGCCGCAGCAGCCCGCAGTCGATCCCGATGCGCGCACTGTCCTCCTGCAGCCGCGCCGCGTAGGCCAGCACGTCGGCTTCCGGCGTGTGCGCACAGAAGAACCGCTCCCGGGCCAGCCGCGGCGTGCTGATGTATGGCAGCGCCTTGCCGGTGACGGCCATTTTGGCGAAATGCCAAGGGTGCCGCCGTATCCAGCGCACCGCCGACCCGAGATTTCCCTGTGGCGGCATGGATGTCAGCAGCACACCGGCGGGTGCGTCGTGCGACTCCAGATACTTCTGCACGATGAGGCCGCCCATGGAGTGACCGACGAGCACCGGCGGCGTGGGCAACGGTCCGGCGACCGAGTGCACGTCGGTGATGTAGTCGGCAACCGAGCAGAACCGCAGCGGCTTGTCGACTCCGCTGTTGCCGTGGCCGCGAAAGCTCACCGCCAGAGCGCGATAACCCTTGTCGGCGAAGAAAGGCAGGAAATGCTCGTCCCAGCACCACGCCGCGTGCCAGGCGCCGTGCACGAATAGCAGCGGCACCGGGTGGGTGGCGGTGACGCTCCCCCGGTCGATCACCTCAAGCATCACAACTCGTTACGCTGGTTCGGTGACGACCCAGCCGACCGCCCTGGTCACCGGTGCGACCAGCGGTA
This sequence comes from Mycobacterium sp. TH-M106, assembly GCF_057473765.1. Classification (NCBI taxonomy): domain Bacteria; kingdom Bacillati; phylum Actinomycetota; class Actinomycetes; order Mycobacteriales; family Mycobacteriaceae; genus Mycobacterium; species Mycobacterium sp. TH-M106. The sequence goes on from NZ_JBYCLE010000528.1 coordinate 7,423, forward strand.
TCGGCGAGGCCACCGCGCAGCGGTTGGCCGACCGGGGTTATCGGGTGTTCGCGGCCGGCCGCAATCCCGATGCCCTGGACGCCCTGCGGTCGCGGGGCCTGCAGGCCCGAGCGCTGGATGTCACCGACGAGGTGGCGACGGCCCAACTTGTCGAGGAGATCCGCGCCGAGCATGGCGGGGTGGACGTGCTGGTCAACAGTGCCGGATACCCGATGCCCCGTCCACTCGAGCAGGTGGCGCTGAGCGATCTGCGCAAGCTGTTCGAGACGAATGTGGTTGCCACGCTTCATTTGTCGCAACTGGTGTTGCCCAGCATGCGGGCTCGCCGGGCGGGCACGATCGTCACCATCGGCAGCACCGGTGGACGGTTCACCAGTCCGGGTGCTGGGGCCTACCACATCGTCAAGTATGGCGTGGAGGCGCTTTCGCTGGCCCTGCGGGCCGAAGTGGCCCAATTCGGTGTCCGCGTCGTGCTGGTCGACCCCACCGGGGTGCGCACCAAGTTCGTCACGTCCCAATTCGACGCGGTGCACGACTACCCCGCCGACGACCCGTACCGCGAGTTCAAGCGCCGCTACGCCGAAACCACCCGCGGGCTGACCACGATCCCCGGCATGATGGTCGACGCCGACACGGTGGCCCGTACGGTCGTCCGGGTGATCCGGGCCAAAAATCCCAAGCCCCGCTACATCGTCGGGGCGTCCGGCAAGGCCTCGGTGCTGGCCCGCGCGCTGCTGACCGACCGGATGTGGGAGCGGCTGCTGACGGGGGGCCTGCGCGGTTAAAGACCCGCCAGCCACGCTGGATCGACTGCCTCGGCCGCTGCCGACGATGCCAACGGCCCAAGGCCGAACCATGATTCGGCCTGGTGGAGCGCCGGCAGGAACTCTGCCAGACCGAAGTCGCCGGTCCCGTGGTAGGGGTCGTTGGGGATGTCGAGGCCGGTGCCGATGTCCGCCCAGAGTTGGTGGAACGCCGGCGGCAGGTCGTCGATCTCGGGCCACCAGGACGGACTCCAGGCGTTGGGGGGGCTCGGGTTGCCGAAGTCCCAGGGCCCTTGTTGCAGGATCCGGATGGAGGTCTCGATCTCGAGCTCGGTGGGCACGTTGGCCGTGCCGTCCTGCAGATGGGTCAGCCAGTCGTCGATGATGGGATTGCCCGGCCACAGGGCGCCGATGTCGTTGACGAGCGCCGGGTAGTTCAGCGACGTCGGCAGGTAACTGCAGTCCAGCGGACAGAACGGGCTTCCCGGGGTGACGGGATCGAAAGCCATGACTGTCGCCGCGGCGAGAGCTTGGAGATTCCTGCCCAGATCGGTGATGCTGGGCAGCAGCAAGCCGGTGCCCAGGACGCCGGCGGTAGAGGGCGCAGCCACCAGCTGGCTCCCGAAATTTTCCAGGGGCGCAAGTGGGTCAAGATGGTAAGTGAGGCCGGCGAACGGCATGAGGTTCTGGCCGTGGAGCTCGTGGGTGCCCTCGAAGGTGTCTCCGTACATGCTGAAGGCGGGGCCGCTCGGGTCGGTGTAGCCGGGATAGTCGGGCCCGAACGTGTATCCGTTACCGCCGGTGACGTCGGAGAGCGGCACTTTGAACCAGCTGGCGAGGATCGGAAGGTGTTCCTGGCCGGTCCAGATCAACACCGACCAGATCGTCTGGTCGATCCCCGTCGAGCCGGTGATCGGGCTGGTCGGCACCATGGGCGTGCAGGAAAGCGCGGCGCACTCGGCGCTGATCGGGAGTTCGGCCGCCACCAGCCCCCACAGCTGCTGGCCGAAGCCCGCGTCGAAATCGTAATGGGAGCTGTCCATTCCGGAGAGCGCCGGGTTGGGCAGCAAAAAGTTCACCACCGCCATGTAGTGCCCCGGGTCGCCGGGGTCTATT
>NZ_JBYCLE010000529.1:0-4060 GCF_057473765.1 Mycobacterium sp. TH-M106
TGACGATCCGCAGCACGTTCAGGCCGGCGATCTGCCCGGCCTCCTTGGTGGCCTGACGCTGGGCGTCGTTGAAGTAGGCGGGCGTGGTGATCACCGCATCGGTGATGTCCTCGCCCAGGTAGGCCTCCGCGTCGCGCTTGAGTTTCATCAGCACGCGGGCGCTGATCTCCTGCGCGGTGTATTTCTTGCCGTCGACCTCGATCGACCAGTCGGTGCCCATATGGCGTTTGACCGAGCGGACGGTGCGGTCGACGTTGGTCACCGCCTGGTTCTTGGCGGGTTGGCCGACCAGCACCTCGCCGTTTCGGGCGAATGCGACGATCGACGGCGTGGTACGCGAGCCCTCGGAGTTGGCTACGACGACGGGGTCGCCACCCTCCAGCACCGCGACGACGGAGTTGGTGGTCCCGAGGTCGATTCCGACCGCACGAGCCATGGTGTTTCCTCCCTACATAGACGTTTGTCGGGTCTGAGCGGACCGCACTCAAGGATGCCTTCGTCGGCCACCCGCTGTCAAACTCAGCTTTGAGCGTGGACCACTCAACTTGTCGAGAGGGTTAACAGAGGAAGCCCGGCGGTTTGTTCCCGGGCCACGGTGTGCTCCTATGTTGACGGTGATGCGCTACCGTTGCCACCAGGTTTATCGGGTGTGCCCGCAAAGTCACGACGATAGGAATGCGATGTCACATCCGCCGGAAGCGTCGCACCTGGCGCCCACGGAACTGCTCACCCGCGAGGACGTCGGGTATCACAAGGATCTGCGGCCCCGCCAGCTGCAGATGATCGCGATCGGCGGCGCGATCGGGACGGGGCTGTTTCTCGGTGCCGGCGGGCGGCTGCACGCAGCAGGGCCGGGGCTGTTCCTGATCTACGCGATCTGCGGCAGCTTCGTGTTCCTGATCCTGCGGGCACTCGGCGAGCTGGTGCTGCACCGCCCGTCATCGGGTTCGTTCGTGTCCTACGCCCGCGAATTCTTCGGGGAGAAAACGGCTTACGTCGCGGGCTGGCTGTACTTCCTGAACTGGTCCATGACCGGGATCGTCGACACCACCGCGATCGCGAGCTACTTCCACTACTGGCGGGCGTTCGAATGGGTTCCGCAGTGGGCACTGGCGCTGGCCGCACTGACGGCGGTGCTGTCGATGAACCTTATCTCCGTGCAGCTCTTCGGCGAACTGGAGTTCTGGGCCGCGCTGATCAAGGTGGTGGCGCTGATGACATTCCTGGTCGTCGGCACCGTGTTCTTGGCCGGGCGCTACCAGGTCGACGGCCAGGGCACCGGCCTACATCTGTGGACCGACAACGGCGGGTTCCTGCCGACCGGGCTGCTGCCCCTGGTGTTGGTCACATCGGGGGTGGTGTTCTCCTACGCGGCTGTGGAATTGGTCGGCACGGCAGCCGGTGAGACAGCGGAGCCGGAGAAAATCATGCCGCGCGCGATCAACTCGGTGATCGCACGCATCGGGATCTTCTACGTCGGGTCGGTGGTGCTGCTGGCGCTGCTGCTGCCCTACACCGCCTACAAGGACCACGAAAGCCCCTTCGTCACGTTCTTCTCCAAAATCGGTTTCACCGGCGCCGGAACCCTGATGAACGTGGTAGTGCTGACCGCGGCGTTCTCCAGCCTGAACGCCGGACTGTATTCCACCGGCCGCATCCTGCGCTCGATGGCGGTCAGCGGCAGCGGCCCCAAATTCACTGCGCCGCTGTCGCGCAACGGTGTGCCGTATGGCGGGATCCTGCTGACCGGCGGGGTCGGCCTTTTCGGCGTGCTGCTCAACGCGCTCAGACCGGGGCAGGCCTTCGAGATCGTGCTGAACATCGCCGCGTTGGGCGTCATGTCCGCCTGGGCAACGATCGTGGTATGCCAGCTGCGGTTCCAGCAACTGACGAACGCCGGCATCCTGGCGCGACCGCGCTTCCGGATGCCGCTGGCCCCCTACAGTGGATATGCCACCCTGGCGTTTTTGGCCGGCGTGCTGGTGTTGATGCTGCTCGACAGACGAGCCGGAGCATGGATCGCTACCACGCTGGCGATCGGCATCCCGGCCTTGGTCGGCGGCTGGTTTCTGGTCCGCGGCCGGGTGACAGCGACCGCTGAGCTGTCTGCACCGCCGGAAGAGCGTCGTACCATCGTGCTGCAGGTATCCGACCCGGAAGAGTAGCAATAAAGAGTAGCCACCATGGTCCGCAACCGATTCGCCGCCAAGCCGCCGCTGTACGGAATGCTGCTGCTCTTCCTTGCCATCGCGATCGTGGCCGTCACCGCCTACCTGCACGCCGGCTGGTGGTCGATCCCCGGGTATGCGGTGGCCGCGGTCAGCTCGGTGGCCGGCTTCGCGCTGGCTTTCCGCGACTTTTCGTGACGGACAGGCAGTATCGGGGAGTGCAGTGCGGACATCGGATCTGATTAAGCCTCGGACCAAGCTCGGCGTGGCCTGCGGATGGCCGGCGTTGGTCATCACCTTGCTGGTTGCCGGGTGCACCCACACCACCGACGGCACACCGGTCGCCTCCCCGGGAGCCGGGGCGACCGAACCCTCGTTCCCGACACGCCGGCCCAGCGTGTCGCCGCCCACCTCGCCGGCGCCGTCGAAACCGTCCAGGCCTTCCACACCCGGCGGGCCGGCCACCCCATCCCGACCGGCCGGCGCCATCCCGCTGGCGCCCAACGACAACGGCTACGTCTTCATCGAGACAAAAACCGGCAAGACCCGATGCCAGATCTCGTCGCAGAGCGTCGGCTGCGAGGCGGCGTTCACCAACTCGCCCATCAAGGAAGGCCAGCACGCCAACGGAGTCAGCGTCACCTCCGACGGCACCGTGACGTGGGTGCTGGGCAACCTCGGCGCCATTCCCGTCGTCACCATCGACTACCGCACCTACGCCGCGCAGGGCTGGACGATCGCGGCCAGCCTCGACGGCACCCGGTTCACCAACAACCGCACCGGCCACGGCATGTTCGTGAGCGTCGACAAGGTCGAGACGTTCTGAAGCGAACCGCCTCCGGTGATCGCCATCCTGCCGATACCCAAGGTGTCGGAGGTACCGCCGCCGCATCTTCAGCGCACGGTTCGTGTCGCAGCGGCGTTCTCAAAGCGCTGGCATTTAACATCAATCTCCGTGCAGCGCTACCGCCCGCCAGAGGACGCCGGCGACGAGCCGACCAGGTTCGCCAACTACGGCGGCGGGTACGGCGGTCCGGAGGATTTCTACGGCGACCCGCCCGGCCCGCCGGAACCGCCGGCCAACCCGTGGTACCTCAAGCCTGGGACGTTGATCGGCTGGGGTGTGCTGATCGGAATTCTGCTCGCGGTGGTGATTTGGGGCATCCTGCAGCTGAGCAAGGGCGACTCGGGCCGGACCACCTCCAACACCACGTCGTCCGCCTCGACAACCACCGCCGTGACAACAACCACGACCACGCCGACCACCACCACAACCACACCGCCGACCACCACCACAACCACCGCAACCACCACCACAACCACCACAACCACCACCACAACCACCACAACCACCACAACCACCACAACCACACCGGTGACCACCACCACAACCACGACGCCCGCACCCACCACCACGACGACACCGGGGGGAGCTTTTCAGGTGCCGCTGCCGTCAGAGATCAACATCCCGGGCCTGCCGCAGATCCAGTTGCCGCCGGGCCTCTGAGCAAGTCACGGGGCCGTAGCGCGATTGCCAATCCGCTGAGCCGCCACACTGCGAGCGGATAAGGTTAGGCAGCGAGGTTAAGCCACCACCAGGCGACAACAACCACGTTGCCGGACAATACGTTGCGGATTGGAGAGACGCTTCGTGCCTCCCGAGAACACCCAGATGCTGGTCAGGCTTGTCGTCGGCTTATCCGCCACGGCGATCGTCGCCTATTTCGCCGCCCGCCGGGTCTTCTGGTTGTACCGAATCATCATGGCCGGCCAGCCGGCCACCGGGCGCACCGCACAGCTGCTGACCCGGATCACCACGCAGATCCGCGAGGTGGCCGGTCAGACGCGGCTGCTGAAATGGTCGATCCCGGGTGCGGCGCACTTCTTCACCA
>NZ_JBYCLE010000530.1:0-5642 GCF_057473765.1 Mycobacterium sp. TH-M106
ATGAAGATCTCCTTCTGGGTGGGCAGGTCCGCGCCGCCGGACTCCACCAGCGAGATCACCGGCAGCCGGTTCTGCAGTGCGATCTGGTTGGCCCGCAGGACCTTGCGCAGCGTCCATGGGTTGCTGGTGCCGCCTTTGACGGTGGGATCGTTGGCGACGAGCAGGCATTCCACTTGCGCGACCACACCGATCCCGACGACCACGCTGGCCCCGACCTGGAACTCGCTGCCCCACGCCGCCAGCGGGCACAGCTCCAGAAACGGGGAGTCCGGGTCGAGCAGCAATTCGATGCGTTCCCGGGCGGTGAGCTTGCCGCGGGCGTAGTGGCGCTCGACGTATTTGTCACCGCCGCCCGCCAGGGCTTTGGCCAGTTCGGCATCGAGCTCGCCGAGTTTGGCCGTCAGCGCCGACGCGGCCTCGGTGTAGGCCGAGGACGCGGGATCCAGGGTGGACTGCAGGGTGGTCATGACCGCCGCCGACGATGCACAGCGCAGTTATGCGGTGAGGTTTTGCCCCCGCGAGCGAGAGCTGCCCCCACCCGCTTGCGGGGGAGCGACGGTGTCATCATGACTGGTATCCCAGCGTTTTCGCGGCCAGCGAGGTCAGGATTTCGGTGGTTCCGCCGCCGATGCCGAGGATCCGCATATCACGATACTGGCGTTCCACCTCCGATTCGGCCATATAGCCCATGGCGCCGAACAATTGCACGGCCTGGCTGGCCACCCATTCGCCGGCCTCGACCGCGGTGTTCTTAGCGAAGCACACCGGCGCGATCAGGGTCGTGTCACCGGCGAGCTGACGTTCCACCACGTTGCGGGTGTAGACGCGGGCGACGTCGATGCGGCGCGCCATCTCGGCCAGGGTGTTCTGCACAGCCTGCCGGGAGATCAGGGGCCGGCCGAACGTCTCCCGGTCCCTGCACCACTGCACGCTCAGGTCCAGGCAACGCTGCGCGCTGGAATACGCCTGGGCGGCCAGACCTACCCGTTCGGCGACGAACGCGGCCGCGATCTGGGCGAATCCGGTGTTCTCGCCACCGACCAGATTTTCGACGGGCACCCGGGCGTCGGTATAGGACAGCTCGGCGGTGTCCGAGGAACGCCAGCCCATCTTGTCCAGCCTGCGGGTGACGTGAAAACCAGGAGTAGACCGTTCCACCACCAGCAGCGACACCCCGCCTGCACCCGGGCCGCCGGTACGCACCGCGGTGACGACGTAGTCGGCGCGCACCCCCGAGGTGATGTAGGTCTTGGCGCCGTTGACGACGTAGTGATCGCCGTCCCGGCGCGCTGTGGTGCGCAGGTGGCCTACATCAGAGCCGCCGGCGGGCTCGGTGATCGCGAGCGCACCGATCTTCTCGCCGGCCAGTGTCGGGCGCACGAACTCCTCGATCAACCGGGCATCCCCCGAGGCGATCATGTGCGGTACCGCGATCCCGCAGGTGAACAGTGACGCGAACACGCCGCCGGGCGCGCCTGCCTCGTGCAGCTCCTCGCAGATGACTACCGCGTCGGCCCCGTCGCCGCCGCCACCGCCAGCCGATTGTGCGAACCCGGCACCCAGCAGCCCGGCCTCCCCGGCGTGCCGGTGCAGTTCGCGAGGCAGCTCCCCAGCCCGTTCCCACTCGTCGATATGCGGCAGGATCTCCCGCTGGACGAACGCGCGGACCGTCTTGCGCAACTCGTCGCGCTCCGGCGTGGTCCAGATGCTCCGGATGGTCACAGTAAGCCTTCCGGAATGTCGACGTGGCGGCTGCGCAACCATTCGCCCAGCCCTTTGGCCTGCGGATCGAAGCGCGCCTGGTAGGCCACACCTTCGCCGAGGATGCCGTCGACGACGAAGTTCACCGCTCGCAGGTTGGGTAGCAGGTAGCGGGCGACCGGCAGGTCGGCGACCTCCGGCAGTAGCCTCTTGACCAGCTCCACGGTCAGCGTGTTGGCCAGCCAGCGCCACTGCTCGTCGGTGCGCACCCAGACGCCGACGTTGGCCGATCCGCCCTTGTCCCCGCTGCGAGCACCGGCGATGCGCCCCAGCGGCACCCGTCGGGTCGGGCCGGGTGGCGGTGGCTCGGGTACTGATGGTTCGGCGGCGGGAGCCAGTGCCCGGGTGTCGGTAGCGGCGGGGATGTCGACGCGGGTGCCATCGGCGTGCACCGCGACGTGCGGCACCTCGGTGGCGTCGACATAACCGGGAGTGAACACCCCATAGACTTGGCCGTCGCCGGGCGGGGCGGTAACACTGAAACCGGGATAACTCGCCAGCGCCAATTCGACGGCGGCCGAAGAGAACTTCCGGCCCACATTGTCTGATTCGGGGTCGCGGACCACGCAGTGCAGCAGTGCACTGGCGGCCTCTTCGGTGTCGGCGTCGGGACGGTCGGTGCGGGCCAGGGTCCACTGCAGCTCGGCGGGTTTGACGGTCAACGACTGCTCCAGCTGGCAGCGCACTAACTCGGCTTTGGCGTCGACGTCCAGGCCGGTCAGCACGAAGGTCATGGAGTTGCGGAAACCGCCGATGCTGTTCAGTGACACCTTGAGGGTGGGCGGCGGCGGTTCGCCGGCCACACCGCTGATCCGCACCCGGTGGGTGCCGTCAGAGGACAGCTTGACGCTGTCCATTCGGGCGGTGACGTCGGGGTTGGCATAGCGGGCACCGGTGACCTCGTAGAGCAGTTGCGCGGTGACGGTGTCGACGCTGACCAGGCCGCCGGTGCCGGGGTGTTTGGTGATCACCGACGAGCCGTCGGCGTGAATCTCGGCCAGCGGGAAGCCGGCGTGCAAAAGGCCCGGGATCGCTGGGATCTCGGCGAAGAATGCGTAGTTGCCGCCGGTGGCCTGGACGCCACACTCGATGACGTGCCCGGCGACCACCGCGCCTGCCAGTCGGTCATAGTCGGTGCGTTCCCAGCCGAAGTGCGCGGCCGCCGGGCCGACCACCACCGACGCATCGGTGACCCGGCCGGTCACCACGACGTCGGCCCCGGCGCCCAGACAGTCGACGATTCCCCAGGCGCCCAGATAGGCATTGGCGGTCAGCGAACTGCCCAGCCCCAGTTCACCGGCGCGAGACAACAAGTCGTCGCCCTCGACGTGCGCTACTCGCGCCGGGATGCCTAACCGCTGAGCCAAGGCCCGGACCGCGTCGGCCAGACCGGCCGGGTTGAGCCCGCCGGCGTTGGCGACGATGCGCACACCCTTGTCGTGCGCTAGCCCCAAACACTCCTCGAGCTGCGCCAGGAAGGTCTTGGCATAGCCGCGTTCCGGGTGCTTCATCCGGTCGCGCCCCAGGATTAACATGGTCAGTTCGGCCAGGTAGTCGCCGGTGAGAAAGTCGAGTTCACCGCCGGTGAGCATCTCGTGCATCGCCGAGAACCGGTCGCCGTAGAAGCCGGAGCAATTCCCGATCCGAACCACAGGTGCCATCCAAAACCCCATCACTCAACCAACCGGTAGGTTAGCGGTTGTCGAGGCGGCGCGCCAAGGTGTGTCGATCGTCCATCCGCCGTAAAGTTTGCTATTTTGGACGAGACGCTGGTCACCGGCTATCCTTTCAGAAGCCGACGGTTGGCGTCCAGGCGACCGCAGCGGTTGTACCGACCGTACCTACCACCCCGCCCGAGGAGAGCCCGACGATGGCCGTGCCGAAGCGCAGGATGTCGCGTGCGAACACCCGCCACCGTCGGGCACAATGGAAAGCCGAACGTCCCGGCCTGGTCAACGTCACGGTCGCCGGCCGACAGCACAAGGTGCCCCGGCGGCTGCTCAAGGCCGCCCGCCTGGGCTTGATCGACCTCGACCGGCACTGAGAGAGCGACCACCTCCCAGGTCGCTCCCAAACGATTGGAAGACAGCCATGGCCCTGCAGATACTGGTCGTTGACGACGATCGCGCGGTGCGCGAGTCGCTGCGCAGGTCACTGAGCTTCAACGGCTACTCGGTCGCACTGGCCACCGATGGTGTCCAGGCCCTCGAGGCCATCACCAGCCACCGACCGGACGCGATGGTCTTAGACGTCATGATGCCGCGGCTGGACGGTCTGGAAGTCTGCCGCCAGCTGCGCAGCACCGGCGACGATCTGCCGATCCTGGTATTGACCGCCCGCGACTCGGTGTCCGAGCGGGTGGCCGGGCTGGACGCCGGCGCTGATGACTACCTGCCCAAGCCGTTCGCCCTCGAAGAATTGCTGGCGCGGGTGCGGGCGCTGCTCCGCCGCACGACGGCCGAAGACCTCAGCGAATCGACGCCGATGTCGTTCGAAGATCTGACCCTGGACCCGGTGACCCGCGAGGTGACCCGCGGGGAGCGCCAGATAAGTCTGACTCGTACCGAATTCGCGCTGCTGGAGATGTTGATCTCCAACCCGCGCCGGGTGCTCACCCGCAGCCGTATCCTCGAGGAGGTATGGGGTTTCGACTTCCCCACCTCGGGTAACGCGCTGGAGGTCTACATCGGGTACTTGCGTCGCAAGACTGAAGCCGAAGGGGAATCGCGGCTGATCTACACCGTGCGTGGTGTGGGTTATGTGCTGCGCGAGACGCCGCCCTGATGTCGCTGCTCCGCCGGCGCCGGGGTGCGCCGCTGCGGGCCAGCAGATCGTTGTCGTTGCGGTGGCGGGTGATGCTGCTGGCGATGTCCATGGTGGGGCTGGTGGTCGTCCCGATGTCGGTCGCCGTGTATGCGGTGATCTCGGCGGCGCTGTACAAGGACATCGACAACCAGTTGCAGAGCCGGGCGGAGATGCTGATCGCCAGCGGTTCGCTTGCCGCCGACCCGGGCAAGGCGATCGAGGGAACCGCGTACTCCGACGTCAACGCCATGCTGGTGAACCCCGGCCGGGCGATTTACACCGCGAATCAGCCCGGCCAGCGGCTGCCGGTCGGGGCGCAGGAGAAAGCCGTCATCCGTGGCGAGCTGTTCCTGTCCCGGCGCACGGCGGCCGGCCAACGGGTGCTGGCTGTTCACCTGCCCAACGGCAGCACGCTGCTGATCGCCAAGAGCCTGGCGCCCACCCAGGCGGTGACGGTGAAACTACGCTGGGTCCTGTTGGTCGTCGGCGGGGTGGGTCTTGCGGTCGCCGCGGTGGCCGGCGGAATGGTTACCAGTGCCGGCTTGCGGCCGGTGGGCCGGCTGACCGAGGCAGCCGAGCGGGTGGCGCGCACCGATGATCTGCGGCCAATACCGGTGTACGGCAGCGACGAATTAGCCCGGCTCACAGAGGCATTCAATGCGATGCTCCGAGCGCTCGCCGAGTCACGGGAACGCCAGGCCCGGCTGGTTGCCGATGCCGGTCACGAGCTGAAAACCCCGCTGACATCGCTGCGCACCAATGTGGAGCTGCTGATGGCCTCTGCGGCACCGGGCGCACCACCGCTGCCAGAGCACGAAGTGGCCGACCTGCGTGTCGACGTGATCGCCCAGATCGAGGAACTGTCCACTCTGGTAGGTGATTTGGTGGACCTCACCCGCGATGATCGGCGTGAGGTGGCATACGAGCAGGTGGACATGTCCGAAGTCATCGATCGTAGTTTGGAACGAGTCAGGAGGCGCCGCAACGACATCGAGTTCGACGTTGAAGTGATTCCCTGGCAGGTCTACGGGGATGCGGCCGGTCTGTCGCGGGCAGTGCTGAACATGCTCGACAAT
>NZ_JBYCLE010000531.1:0-2005 GCF_057473765.1 Mycobacterium sp. TH-M106
GGCAGATCTTCTTCAGCAGTTTCAGTTGCGGCGAGTCCGCGTCGACGACGGCGTTGGCGAAGTTCTCCACAAAGTTGGTATTGAGCTCCTCCCGCAATTCGGTGAGCGCCGCGTGGTTTTCGCGGTAGCGGGCCCGGTCCTCCTCGGCGATTGGCGGGTTGTCGACCGGCAAGATCCACTGCGGTGTGCGCTGGAACAGATGCAGCTGCCCAACGGTGTCGACCACGGCGGCGACGATCTGGGCCGCCGACGATCCGGTGCCGACCACCCCGAGGCGGGCCCCGTCCAGCGCCGTGTCGTGGTCCCAGCGGGCGCTGTGGAAGACCCGGCCCGCGAACGCGTCGAGTCCGTCGATGTCGGGATAGCGCGGGTGGTGCAGCACCCCGGTGGCAGCGATGACGACATCGGCCTCGTCCCGGTGGCCAGCGGATGTCTCGACACGCCAACGGTTTCCGTCGTAGTCCAGGCGGCATACCTCGGTGCCGTAGCGGATCGCCGTGTCGACGCCGTACCGGCGGGCCACGGCCTGCAGGTAGGCGAGAATCTCCGCGCCCGGGGCGAACATGTGGCTCCACTCCGGGTTGGGGGCAAACGAGTAGCTGTACAGGTGGGCAGGCACGTCGCAGGCGATGCCGGGGTAGGTGTTCTCCCGCCAGGTTCCGCCGAGCCGGTCGGCCTTCTCATATACCGTCACGTCGGTGAAACCGGCCTCGCGCAGCTTGATCGCGGCGAGCAACCCGGCCATCCCCGCTCCGATGACGACAAACCTCAGGTTGCGCATTTCAGGCCTGCCTAGGTCGCAAGCCATCCAGGACCAGGGTCACGACGAAATCGGCGACTTCGGCCGCCGTCACACCGTCGTCGGTGGAGATCCGCCGGTGCGCCAGCTGGCCGATCAGCGCGGCGAGCGTGAATGCCACCATCCGCGGTGGAGCGACGACGACGTCACCGCGGTCCTGGGCCATGACGATGAAGGTTTCGATCTCATCGATAAAACGCTCGTAAATACCGCCGAGGTGCTTCTCGAAGCGGTCGCCGAGCGCGTAGGCATCCCGGAACAGCAACTTGACGGTGGCTTTGTCGGCTTCGAAGAACTCGAACACCTCCTTGACCGCCGTCCGGAACAGGGCATCACCGCTGACGGCGCTGCCCTGTGCGGCCAGCGCAATGGAGACCTGTGTGCGAAGCGCCTCTTCCTCGACCGCCATCAGTGCGTGGAAGAGGTCGTCCTTGTTGTCGAAGTACCAGTAGATCGAGCCGTAGGCCAGCTTGGCCTGTTTGGCGATGTCGGCGATGGTGGTCGCGTGAAAGCCCTTGCGGGCGAATACTTTTTTGGCAGCTCCGAGAATCTGGTTGCGGCGCGCGGATTTATCCTCGTCGCTGACCGCGCGCCGCCGGCGGGTGGTGACGCTCACTGCTGCACCAGCTCGTCGAGACGCCGCACCGCGTCGATGAACTCGTCGACCATGTCGAGCACCACGCTCTGGGTCGGCCGCACCTTGTCGAGGCAGCCCACCACCTGCCCGACAAAGTAGGTCGCCAGGTCGCGGGCCCGCGCATCCGGCTTGGTGGCGGCCTGGTGGATACGCAGCTGCGGGTCGCCGATCAGCGCGCTCTGTAGCGGCATACCCAACGGGTCCGGGGTGTCGGGCCGGTCCCACTCGTCGGTCCAGGCGGTGCGCAGCATCCGGGCCGGCTTGCCCGTCAACGATCGCGACCGCACAGTCTCCGACGACGTGGCCGCTAGGAACTTCTCCTTGACCACCGCCGGCGTCTCGGCCTCCTCGGTGGTCAGCCACACCGACCCGCACCACACACCCTCGGCGCCCAACGCCAGGGCCGCGGCAACCTGCCGACCGCACGCGATGCCGCCGGCGGCCAAAACCGGCACCGGCGCGACCGCGTCGACGACCTCGGGAACCAGCACCATCGTCGACACCTCGCCGGTGTGCCCGCCGGCCTCGGTGCCCTGCGCGACGATGAGGTCGACGCCCGCGTCGGCGTG
>NZ_JBYCLE010000532.1:0-1926 GCF_057473765.1 Mycobacterium sp. TH-M106
TCGGCGACCGTGACTTGGCCGCCCCGCCATGCCTGCTTGTAGTGCAGCTGGCGGGCGAACTCGGCCCAGGCGGCATCCGATATCGCGCGGGCCAGCCCGTGGTTGGCCAGCATCCCGGCCACATGCAGGTCCTCGATGACGAGCCGGTCGTGGGTCTTGACCAGCTGGTTGCCGGCGGCTGGGTTGGCATTGACCGTATCCGGACCCAAACCCGCCAGCGGGTTCCGGGTCCAGCCGCGCCGCCCGGGTTGTCGAACCCACCAACGGATGGATCAACCACTGCCGGCGACTCGACCGACACCACGAAGTCACCCCCATCACCCACGAAGACTTCCTGATCCTCAGCCAGATCACCTCACTGCTACACCGACTCGACCGCAGCCAGTAGTTCGACACGCTTTAGGCTGGCACACTGTGACCGACAGCACCGGGCGACACCGGCGGGGGATGGGCGACAACATCGACGACGACACCGACATCAACGACATCGACGACGCCGCCGACGACACCGACAATGCCGATGACACCGCCAGCGACGCCATCGACGATGCCGATGACACCGCCAGCGACGCCATCGACGATGCCGAGGAAACCGACGTCTACCACACCCAAGCCACGGACGAAGACGCAGCATACGAAGACGAAGACGAGGAAGACGAAGAAGAAGACGACGAGGAAGACGAAGAGAGCGAGGTCGCGGCACTGAAGCACCCCAACAGCCTCAAGTGGGGCCTGGTTGCGGTGTCCGTGCTGGCCGTCGTGGCGATCGCGCTGGTCGCGGTGGTGCTGCTGGGTGGTGCCCCGGGCACCGGCACGTCGACGGGCGGGGCCCCGACGTCCAGTAATGCCGCCGCCTCGGGGATCGCCAGCGCCAACGACACCGGGCCGGTCACCGTCATCACCGAGGATCCGAGCTGCGCCGCGTGGACCGCGATCAGCAGCAACCTGTCTAGCACTCTGTCGCTGCTCGGGCAGGGCGGCTGGGTCGAGCGCGACCAGTCGATCCCGGCGTCGGCGTGGGACGACGAACAAAAAAAGCAGTACCTGGCCGCCGGGCAGGTGCTGCGCAGCGCCGCCGCGCAAACCATCGGGCTGGTCAAGCTGACCCCGCATCGGGTGATGCGCGAGCTCTACGAGCAGTTCATTGCCTATTCGCGGGCTTTCATCGAACGCATACCGAACTACACCGAGCCGGACGCGAGCCTGGCGGGCACCGCGCACAGCGCTGCGTCGGCCCTGGCGGCGATCTGTGCCTCCGTCGCCAACGGCGCAGCAGCGGCCCGTGGGCCGCTTCTCGAGGCACCGCCGCCCCCGATGCGCGTCGCGCCGCCGGGCAACCCCACCAACCCGCAGCGCTATCTGACCGAGCCCAATCCGGTGTGCCGCGACTGGAAGGCAACATTGGACAAGTTCGGCGCCGACACCGCCGACTGGCAGAACCTCGACCCGAACATCCCGGCGACCTACTGGAACCCGCAGCAAAAGCAGGTCAACGTGTCCGTCGCGCAGGTGATGATCGCCTACGCCAACAAGCTGCAGCAGCTGGGACGACGCAGCGACAACCCCACTCTGCAGGACTTCGCCGACCTGTCCTCGCAGTACCGGAGGGCGTTCGTGTTGGCGCTGCCCACCTACAGCCCGGCCGACAACTATCTGGCGAACGCCGCCAGCTACGCCTCCACCACGGTGCTGGGTGCGTGTGCGGCGGCGTCCAGGGTCGGGTAGGCAGCCCGGCTGGCGACCACAGGCACCGCGTTACGGCGGGAATCGCGGTGGATTCCCGCCGTAACGCTGCGGTGGTGAGTTGGTGCTCGGCTACTAAATTAGTCAGGCCCAGCTGGAGCCGACGGCGGAGTCGGTGGAGGCCATGTTGTTGCCCGCCGATTGCACCTTCTGCCCGTGGGCATTGGCCTGCTCGTAGATCAC
>NZ_JBYCLE010000533.1:0-21041 GCF_057473765.1 Mycobacterium sp. TH-M106
ACATCATCGCGCCGCCCGCGGCGAGCTGGTTGATGTAGGGCGCCGATGTGTTGCCGATGACGTTGGCTTGCGAGCGGTTCTCCTCCACCACGACCACGACATGCGCAGGTGTGGGCACGGCTGTCGCCGCGAAATCCACCGGTACCCGGGCGCCGCCGAGGTGCCCGAGCGGGCAGGACAGCACGGCGGCCGCCGCCAGCGTGCCGATCAGCCCGGCAGAACAGGACGAGGTTTGTGTCCGTCGGCGCCGCCATCGCATGGGCGCAGTATAGGAACATTTCTTCTCGCCCACCGGGATTGACAAGACATGTCCCCACGGCGAAAGATCGCCTCAATAACGCCTAATAGATTGATGTTTCCGGACTGCAGGGAAGCGTCATGCCTGCCGTTCGTGCGGGGGAGGTTTTCATGACGGCGGTGCGGTTGCGCCCGCTGGCCGCGGTGCTGCTGGCGATCGTCAGCGCCGCCGTGCTGGGGGTGACGCCCCTGCTCACACCGGCCTTGCTTGCCGGGATGGAGAGGCTGCAAAAACTCATCGCCGACATCAAGCTGTTGGCCGACGATGATCTGGGCTGGATCATGACCGGCACCGGCACACCTGTACCTCCCGAGTCGTATCTCAGCCAGATCGAACAGCTCTTCCTGCCCTCGTCGCCGCTGTTTGCCGGGCAGCCGACGTTCGACGGCTACACCTTCGAAGGTCTGACCACCCCGGAGCAGTTCTGTCCATTCGTCTGCCTGCCCCCGCCGAACCCACAGCTGAATTTCGGTGATTCGCTGGCCCAGGGCGTCGGCATTCTGAACGACAAGATCGTCCCTGCCCTGCAGGACGGCGACAACGTCGCGGTGTTCGGGTACTCGCAGAGCGCCACCATCTCGACAATCGAGATGCAGGACCTCATCAAAAACCCGCCGGCCGGGGTGGACCTGAGCAACCTGCACGTCGTGCTGATCGGTGACCCCAACAACCCGATCGGCGGCATGCTGACCCGCCTCGATTTCCCCGACGGCGTCCAGCCCTTCAGTTTGAGCCCTGCCTCCCAGCACGTTCCGTTCGTCAACATCCCGCTCAGTATCGGGCCCACCCCGACCGAGCCCATCGCGACCGACATCTACACCGGCGAATACGACGGCTGGGCGGCCTTTCCGCAAGACCCTTCCAACATTCTGGCCGACATCAACGCCCTGATCGGCATCTCCACCGTGCACCCGACCTACCCGCACCTCACCCCCGGCGACGTTGCCAGCGCCATCAATGTCGGTGCCATCGGTGACGCCCACTTCTACGACATTCCCGAGAACCTGCCGATCCTGGGGTTCATGTTCGACGGCGGGACCGCCGGGCAGTTCTTCGGCGATTTCTTCTCGCCGTGGGCCAGGTTGACCGTCGACTGGGGCTACGGCAACGCCGGCGATCCGGCCGTCGATGGGCTCCACTTGATCCCCGTGAGCCTCGGTGGCAGCCCGTACGAAGCGGCCTTCGGTGTGGCGGGCGGCCCCTGGGCGGCGACCCCGTTAGGCGCCCTCTGGGACGGCTCGGGCGTCGCCGGGTTCTTCGAGAAGATGGATCCGCTGCAGCTGTTGGCCGGTGTGCAGAACGCCCTCATTCAAAGCGTCATCGGCCCCTGGGCAGACGTCGCCGCGGCCGGCGGTGCGTTGTCGGCCGGGGACATCGCCACGGTGGCCGGCATAACCCAGGCCCTGCAGGCCGCCACCGGCTACGACCTGGTCAACTCGGTCGACACGGCCCTGCTCACCGGGTGGAACGACCTGGCGAACGCGGTTGACCTGGGCAGCGTCATCGGTCCGGCTGCCCTGCTCGACGGGCCGCTGATCTCAGGCAAGCCGGTCATCGACCTCGTCGGCGGGGTCTTCGACATCTTCAACTTCTTCGGTGCCTGAGCCGCCTGAGCCGCCTGAGCCGCCCGGGTCGCCCCGTAAGGTCGAGTCGTGGAGGTGCGCGTTATCGACCACCCGCTGGTCGCCGCCCGACTGACCACGCTGCGCGATGAGCGCACCGACAACGCGGCGTTTCGGGCCGCGCTGCGCGACCTGACGCTGATGCTGGTCTACGAAGCCACCCGCGACGCGCCCCGCGAGCAGGTCGCGGTCCGTACGCCACTGGCCGACGCCACCGGGGCGAGGCTTGTCACGCCGCCGCTACTGGTGGGCGTGCTGCGCGCCGGGCTGGGAATGGTCGACGCGGCCCATGCGCTGCTCCCCGAAGCCGACGTGGGGTTCGTCGGAGTGGTGCGTGACCAGCGAACCCATCGCCCTGTCCCGTATCTCGCGTCGCTGCCGTCCGATCTGCGCACGAAGCCGGTGCTGGTCCTCGACCCGATGCTGGCCACCGGCGGATCGATTGCCCACACCATCGGCCTGGTGCGTGATCGCGGCGCAACCGACGTCACCGTGCTGTGCGTGGTGGCCGCGCCGGAAGGTCTTGCCGTGCTGGAGAAAGCCGCCCCGAACGTGCGGCTGTTCACCGCTGCCGTCGATGATCGACTCGACGAGAACGCCTACATCGTACCCGGCCTCGGTGACGCCGGGGATCGTCAGTTCGGACCGCGCTGAGCGGCGCTGAGTGCTCTACCAGCCGTGCACCAGTTCGGCCAGCTGGTCACGCAGCCGCGTCGCGCGTGCTCGGTCCGCACCCAGATCGCCACCAGCTGCACAGCGAACTTCGATGTAGCACTTGAGCTTCGGCTCGGTGCCCGACGGCCGCACCACCGTCCGAACCGAGGTGTCGCCACACTCCCCGGTGAAGATCAGCACGTCGGAGTGCTGCGTTTTGCTTTGCAGCAGATCGGTTGTGGTTACCGTGATTCCGGCCAGAGCGCGCGGCGGGCCGGCGCGTAGCCGCCGCATCACCGCGGCCGCTTCAGCCGGGTCGGCGACCCGGCGTGAGACCGCGGCGCCGACGTGCACACCGTGCCTGCAGGCCAACGTGTCGAGCGCGTCGGGTACCGAGCGGCCCTGTCCGCGCAGCGCTGCCACCAGGTCACAGGCCAGCACCGCCGCGCTGATGCCGTCCTTGTCTCGCACCGCATCCGGGTCGACGCAGTGTCCGATCGCTTCCTCGTAGGCATAGACCAGGGTGACGCGGGGCAAGTTGGCCGGGAACATGTCGGCGCGAGCCAGCCATTTGAACCCGGTCAGCGTCTCGACATGATGCGCACCGTAGCCGGTGGCGATCGCCGCCAGCATCCGCGACGACACCACCGTGCTGGCTACCAGGCTGGCGGTCCTCCGATCGGCCGGCAACTGTGACAGCAGGTAATCGCCGAGCAGCCACCCGGTTTCATCTCCGGAGAGCATCCGCCAGCCGACCGGGGTGGGTATCCCGACGGCACATCGATCGGCGTCGGGGTCCAACGCGACAGCGATATCGGCGTCGACGTCGGCCGCCAGCTCCAGCAGTGCATCGGTGGCGCCGGGTTCCTCCGGGTTCGGGAACGCGACGGTGGGAAAGTCCGGGTCTGGGACGAACTGGCTTGCGACGGTGTGAATATCACCGAAGCCGGCACGCTGCAGCGTCTCAACCGCTACCGCGCCGCCCACCCCGTGCAGCGGGGTCAGCGCCACCCGCACGTCGTGGTTGCATCGCCGCAGCGATGCGGCACGGTCGATGTAGCTTTGCACCAGTTCGGTATTCGCGGGTGCGACTGCCCGCCGGGGGATAGCGTCGGCGGGGGGAGCAGCGGCCATTGCGGTTTCGATCTCGGTATCGGTGGGCGAGACGATCTGCAGGCCTGCATCGCCGTACACCTTGTAACCGTTGTCGGCAGCCGGGTTGTGCGATGCGGTGATCTGAATCCCGGCGGCGGCGCCGACCTGTCGTACGGCAAACGCCACCACCGGGGTGGGCAGCGGATCCGGCAACAAGAGCACCGGAAAGCCTTCGGCGGCAAGTACTTCAGCGGCCGCAGTGGCGAACTGGGCTGAGCCGTGTCGGGCATCGCGTCCGACGATCACCGTCGCGCCAGCCCGGCTATCACCGAGCACCTGGGCCACCGCCCAGCTGGCGCGCAGCACCACCGCGGTGTTCATCGCGTCGGGCCCGCCGCGCATCGGCCCGCGCAGCCCCGCGGTGCCAAACCGCAGCGGCCGGGCGAACCGGGCAGCTAACTCGGCGGCGTCACAAGCCGCCAGCTCGGCGGCGGTCACCGGGTCGGGATCGTGGGCGATCCAGTCCTCGGGAGTCACAGCCGGGCGATGACGTCGGCCAACAGCGAACCCATCCGGGCCGCCGATGCGCGACCCACCGCCAGCACCTCGGCGTGGCTGAGCGGTTCGCCGGTGATCCCGGCCGCCAGGTTGGTCACCAGCGACACCCCGAGCACCTGTGCGCCAGCGGCGCGGGCGGCGATCGTCTCGTGCACGGTCGACATGCCCACCAGGTCGGCGCCCAGGGCGCGCAGCATGCGGACCTCGGCCGGTGTCTCATACTGCGGTCCGGACACCCCGGCGTACACACCCTCGGCCAGCGCCGGGTCGACCTCGCGGGCCAGCGCCCGCAGCCGGGCCGCGTACGCGTCGACCAGGTCGACGAAGTCCGCGCCCACCAGCGGCGACCGACCGGTCAGGTTCAGATGGTCGCCGATGAGCACCAGCTGGCCGATGGCGAAGTCGTCGCGCAGCCCGCCCGCAGCGTTGGTCAACATGACTGTGCGGGCGCCCGCCGCCACGGCGGTGCGCAGCGGGTGGACGACGTCGGCGGGGGTGTGCCCCTCGTAGGCGTGGATCCGCCCGACCAGCACCAGCACCCGGTGTTCGGCGATGCGTGTCGACACCAGCTCGCCGGTGTGCCCGCCAGCGGTCGGCGCGGCGAATCCGGGAATCTCGGCCATCGGCAGCACTGCGGTCGCCGAGCCGAGCGCCGCCACCGCCGGCGCCGCGCCGGACCCGAGCACGACCGCCACGTCGTGTTCGGCGACCTCGGTGCGTTCGGCGATGGCACGTGCTGCCTGCCGCGCGAGGAAGTCGGGAGTCGCCACAGGCCATCAGCCTAACGGCGGGCAGCAGCGGACATAGCGGGCATAGCAGACATAGCGGGCACTGGTGGGATACTTCGGGAATGCCGTGCGCATCGGAGAGCGCCGAGTCGTGGCTGGCCGCGAACTGCGACGAGATGGTGGCCTGGCGGCGGCATCTGCACAGCCATCCGGAGCTGAGCCGTCAGGAGTACGCCACCACCCAGTTCGTCGCCGAACAGTTGGCGGGTGCTGGCCTCAACCCCAAGGTCCTGCCCGTCGGCACCGGACTGACCTGCGACTTCGGTCCGGAGCATCGGCCCCGTATCGCGCTGCGGGCCGACATCGACGCGCTGCCGATGCCGGACCTGACTGGTGCGCCGTACGCCTCGACGGTGCCGCGTGTGGCGCACGCCTGCGGTCATGACGCGCACACCGCGATCCTGCTGGGCACCGCGCTGGCGCTGGCGCCGGCACCCGAGCTGCCGGTCGCGGTGCGGCTGATCTTCCAGCCCGCCGAGGAGCTGATGCCCGGCGGTGCGCTCGACGCCATCAACGCCGGGGTGCTGACCGGGGTGAGCCGGATCTTCGCATTGCACTGCGACCCCCGGCTCGCGGTCGGCCGGGTCGCGACCACGTCCGGGCCGATCACCTCGGCCGCCGACCGGATCGAGATCAGGCTGTCTTCGCCCGGCGGGCACACTTCTCGGCCGCATCTCACCGCCGACCTGGTCTACGGGTTGGGCACACTGATCACCGGGCTGCCCGGGGTGCTGTCGCGGCGCATCGACCCGCGCAACAGCACCGTCCTGGTGTGGGGCGCGGTCAACGCCGGAGTGGCCGCCAACGCCATACCGCAGACCGGGATGCTGGCGGGCACTGTCCGCACGGCCAGCCGGGAGACGTGGCAGAACCTGGAGGGCATCATCGGCGAGGCGGTGTCCGCGCTGCTGTCCCCGCTGGGTATCGAGCACATGCTGCACTACCATCGCGGCGTGCCGCCGGTGGTCAACGAAGAGGTCTCGACGCGGATCATCATCCACGCCGTCGAAGCTTTGGGCCCCGACGTGCTGGCCGACACCCGGCAGTCCGGCGGCGGCGAGGATTTCTCCTGGTACTTAGAGGAGGTCCCCGGCGCGATGGCGCGCCTGGGCGTGTGGTCGGGTCGGGGGCCGCAGCTGGATCTGCACCAGCCCACTTTCGACCTCGACGAGCGCGCTCTGGCGATCGGCGTGCGGCTGATGGCCAACATCGTCGAGCAGTCGGCTGCGTTCGAGCCCAGCTAGCGGGCGTCCTTGACGAACGGCACCGCTGCAGCCCCGGCAGGGCCGTCCGCCGTTGTCACCCCGTTCCTGGTGTGCTGCCTGCGGCGGGGCTCACGACGACGTTGACGGTGGTTGCGCCGCCGTCTGAGGCGATGACCAGTTCGGGCGCGTCGGGGGCCGAGACCACCTGTCCGCCGGTGACGCTGACCTGGTAGCCGTTCGGATACTCGACGGCCGGCACCGAGATGTCGGTCTGCGAACCGGCCGCGAAGCTGCCGTCGCCGTCGGCCATCGCGATGGAGTAGCTGACATGCAAGGTGCCCGAACCAGAGTCATACGACCAGGAAATGGGGGTGCCGGCAACCACCTGCGGGTAGGGCTGGGCCAGTGTCGCCAGCTTGGCGCCGTCGACATTGTCGCCGACCGGTGGCTGGTGGACGTCATAGACCAGGTCGGGCTTCCCGACGGCCCCGTTGCTGCTGGCGTTGAAGGCGAATTCCAGCCAGCTGAGCCGGTGCTGGTTGGCGACCTGCATCGAATCGGTAAGGGATGCCAGGTTGTCGGTGGATCCGAACTCGGTGATCACGGCCGGTATGTCGTGTGCCTTCGTGTAATCGACGGCCAAACCGTCGATCAACTGCTGGTCCGCCAAGCATCCGAAGCTGGCGCCGAAAAGCTCCGTCGTGAGGCAGTAGGGGTGAAACGCGAAGACGCTGTTCGGATCGTTGACCGTGCCCAGGTGGGTGGGGACCGGGAACTGGTTGAACAAACTTTCTGGTTCGAAGATCACCGGTGTGGTCGGGTCGACGGCCCGGATCGCTGAGTCCACCTGGTTGTAGAACGGAGTCAGCTCCTGCGCCTCGAAGTACGGGCTGCCCAACAAGGTCGGCAGCCACTGCGAGCCCGGCCACGGTTCGTTCATGATCTCCAGGCCGACCACGTCGGGGTCGTCTTTGAAGTAGTTCGCCACGTCTTCCATCATCTGCGCGTAGCTGTTCTCGAGGTGGACGCCATCCGGCGTGCTGGCGTTGGACCAGAAGGCATCCCAGGCATGATTCTGTGCGGGGTCGAGGACGTAGGTGTAGGGGAAATCGCCGGGGAAGAGGTTGGGTAGCCCGCCGGTCTGGACCGCCCACGCCGGCGCGGTTCCACCTCCGAACTCAGAGCTGTAGAGGCCCTGGCTCATGACGAGGTCGGTGACGATGCCGTGGCTCCCCAGGGTCTGCACGGTCTGGTCGATCGAGGCCAAGTAGGCGTTGTTGAAGACGCCCGGCTTGGGCTCTAAAACATTCCAGGCAATGGCTATCCGCGCCGCGTTGAAGCCGTTGGCGGCCAGAAACGCCGCGTCGGTGTTCGAGAAGTGCGTGGACTCGATGTTGAGTCCGTGCAACACGACGACTTTTCCATCGGCATCGGTGAGCCAGCTTCCGGTGGCCTTGACGGGCAGCAGCAGTTCGTCTTCGGTGCTTGTGACCTGCGGCGGCGGGGCAGTACTCGACGAGGCTAACGTGCCGTAGTGGCCGACGGCGCCGTGAGTGCCGAGCAAGCCGGCGCTGCCGCCGGCGCCGCCGAGGGCCGGCAGACCACTGAAGCCTGGACCGCTGTTGCCGCCGGCACCACCGGCGCCGCCGTCGCCGAGCAGCCAGCCTCCGTTGCCGCCGTCGCCGCCGGCGGCGTCGAGCCCACCGGAGCCGCCGGCACCGCCGTTGCCGATGCCCTCGGCGGCCCCGCCGTCGCCACCGGGCACACCGGCGACCGTCGAGTTCCAACCGGCACCGCCGTCACCGAAGAACAGCCCACCCATACCGCCGTCGGGATGCGCTTGGGTGCCGGGCGCGCCGTCACCGATCACAAACACTCCGGCCGCCGTATTGATCGCGTTGTCGACCTGTTCACCGGTCGAGCTGTGAATCCAGTCCTGCAGGACCGTGTGCAGCGGCAAGTAGACGTCGGCCTGCAACGCCTGCGTGATCTGGCCGCCGAAATCAGCCACCGCGCCGCCCGGGGCAGACACGTCGGCCAGGGAGGGAGACAAGAACGCCTCCCACGCACCGGGAGACAACAACGCGTTGCCGTCGACGGTGTTGGTGGCCGCATCGATGAACGGCGCGAAGACCTGGTCGACCACCTCGCCGACAACGTCGGCCCGCGTCGACGGCGCAGCCACCAGCGGCGTCACCCCCGACGCCAGCACCCCCGCAGCAGCGCTACCCAAACCAACCACCCGACCGCGCCGGCGCGCCCGCACCTTGCTCATCGAGGCCTTCCTAGCTCTGTTGACCTGCTGCGAGCACTTCGTCGGCCACCGCCAGCGCCAGCGCCATGATCGACAACTGCGGATTCACCTTCGGGCAGCTCGGCAGGATCGACGCGTCGGCCACCCATACGCCGTCGACACCGCGCAGCCGCCCGGTCTCGTCGACCGGGCACCGCTGCTCGTCGGTGCCGGCCGCCGCCGTGCCGGTCGGGTGAAATGCGGCCAGGTGCAGGCTTTTCGGGTTGGTCCGGCGCAGCACGTCGCGCAGCTCCTCAACTGAGGTGACCGTGGTCCCCGTCGGCAGTCCGGTGAGCACCTCGACCGCGCCCGCGGCGAACAACAGCCGACCCATCGCCTCGAGTCCGACCATCAGCTTGGCGGCGTCGGCTCGGGTGATGTCGTAGCGCACCAGCGTGTCGCCGCGCGTCTTGAGCACTCGGCCCACGCCCTGGTCGGCCACCATCGCCCCGAACGTCGCAATCTGCGGGGCGCGGTCCAGCCAGTCGAGCAGCTCGCGGCCGTATCCGGGCAACATCATCGACCCCATCCCCGGTGGGGTGGAGGTGGCCTCGATCAGCACGCCGTCCGATTCGTGCAGCGTGTGCACGGCTGCGCTCTGCAGCACACCGTGCCAGCCGTAGACATCGTCGGCGAACCGACCGGCCACCGCCGCCGCGGGATGGAGCGCCAGGTTGCGACCCAGCCGTGGATGTGCGCCAAGTCCGCTGCGCCACAACAGCTTCGGTGTCTCGGTCGCCCCGGCGGCGACGACGACGATGGACGCGAGGACATCGACCGCCGTTCCGTCCGGGCGGCGCGCCCGCACACCGCGCGCGCGCCCGTGCTCATGCAGCACCCGCTCGACGCGGGCGTCGGCGAGGATCCGCGCCCCGGCGGCGCAGGCTTGCGGCAGCGCGTTAAGGTGCACCCCGAACTTGGCGTTGCGTGGGCAGCCGATCGCGCACTGACAGCACGCGTCGCAGCCCGGCGCGTTGCGCGGGATGGGCGCGGCGTCCCAGCCCAGCGTCTGCGCCGCGTCCAACAGCAGCCGCCCGTTGCGCCCCATGATGTCCAGAGGGACCGGCCCCACCTGCAGCGTCTGCTCAACGTCGTCGAGGTGTCCGGCGAGGCGCTGCGGGTCAGCCAGCCGCAGGCCGAACTCGTCGCACCAGTGCTGCTGCACCTGTAGCGGCGGGCGGTAACACGTGCCGGAGTTGACGACGGTGGTGCCGCCCACCGCCCGGCCGATCGGCAGCGCCACCGCCGGGCGGCCCAACGCGATGGTGGCCCCAGCCCCGCGGTACAGCCCGGCGTAGCGATCGATCGGGTGACGGGTGCGGAACTCCTGGACCGTCCAGCGCCGCCCCTCCTCGAGCACGACGGCGGCCAGGCCGGCCCGGGCCAGGGTGCGGGCTGCCATCGCGCCACCGGCGCCGGAGCCGACGATCACCGCGTCGGCCGCCAGCACCGACGAGCTCTCGGTCGAGGACGCAACGGTCAGCGCCGCGTCGGGGCGGGCCACGCCGTGCTGGGTAGCGCGGGCCAGCAGCTCGGCGGCGTAGGTATCGGCGCCATTGCTAAGCAGCACAGCGGCTTTGAGGCCCTCGATGGCGGCGGCGGCTTCGGGAGAAAGCGCGGCCACCCGGCGCAATACCGTGGCGCGTGCGTCCGGTCTCAATCGGGTCAGGGCTCGGCCGGTAGCCAGGTAGCTTGCGCCCGCCAGGGCCAGCAGTCCTGCCCGCAACGCGAACCGCGATGCGGCCGGCAGCTGCGAGACGTACCGGTCGACCCGCTCGACCAGCTGCGCCGGTGACGGGCCGCCAAGCTCTTCGGGAAGCAGCGCGGCGCCCACCGCGGCCATTGCCCGATCGGACAGGCGAATCATGAGATCGGCTGAAGTTGCGGTCTGGACCGTCGCCGCCCGAGTCGGCGACCAAGCTTGATGAAGAACGGGTACGTTGCGAAAATACCGCCGGCCGCGGCGTGCACGGGCCAACCGAGATCGGTGGTGTCCAGTTCGAAAACCCCGCTGTTCCACATGAAGTCGCGTCCGTTGCGCGCCCGGAACGGCCGCCACAGCAGCCCCAGGCCGAGCACGTTGTGATACAGCCCGAACGACGTCCCGAAAAACACCCCCAGCGTGGCGGCTTCGGCGGCGTCGCGCCGTTCGACCGGCAGCGTGCGCTCGATCAGCACGCCGGCGGCGACCAGCATCGGCGGGTCGAACAAGAAGCTCATGACGGTGTCCTTTCGTTACGGGCCGGTGCGTCCTGACCGCGTAGACCCACCTCGGCGTGTCCGGTGCCCAGCACCGACCAGCGGCGGTCGCCGAGCTGGACGTGGATATCGGCCTGCTCGGTGTTGGTGCACACCGCGGTGCCGCCGTCCGGGTCGGTGTAGCCCAGGCTGACGCAGCGCTGCTCGGGTTGGTCGACGCGGATCAGCACGTCGCGGCGACCGACGCGGCCCTCCAGTTGCCAGTGCCGCACACCGAGCGTGGTGCGCAGCCGCAGCGCCGGAGGTGGGCCGGTGGGCCAATCCCTGCCGTCGAGGCGAAAACGCAGGAACGCCAACGGCGGCAGCCGTCGCAGACCGAGGGTGTGCGAGACCGCGGTGACAACTTCCAGCACGTCGCCGCCACCGAGGTCGGCGTGAATCCAGCCCCACCGTTTGGCGTTGCCGTGTCCGTAGATGTGGGCCACCCCGCCGCGCCACCCGTCGATGCGCTGCGTTGCTCCGGCGACGGTCACCGAGCCGGCGAACTGCGCCGTCGGGGCCAGCACCACCTGCGCCCCGGGCAGCAGTTCGCGCTCCCAGGCCGCTCGCGGGAAGGTCCACAGCGGCCTACCGCTGTCCTCCCAGCGCAGAGACCACCCCAGGGAACCGGCCTGCCCGGTCAATTCCTGGAATGCGGCCCGCGCACCTGCGGCGTCGAACCAGAAAGTGTCGGCGGCGGGCCGAATCGGCTCGGGGCCGAACCGCTCGGTGCGCGGCGGAGCGTCCGGCGGGAACCAGGTCGCCCAGCCGTGCCCGTAGGGTGACGCTTCGCCGACGGGCGCGACGGTCTCGTAGTGCACCCACAACCCGGCTCGCGTCACGGGATCCGACACCGTGGCGTACCAGACCTCCATCCGGCCGGGCGTACCGTGCCAGCGCGGCACCGCCGCCGAACGGCGCTCGTCGTCCATGATCATCCCCGCATCGTTGGCTGCATCGAAGGGCAGAGTTGTCGCGGTCCCAGTCGGCCCCAGTGGGCCCCAGTGGGCTCCAGTGGGCTCCAGTGGGCTCCAGTGGGCTCCAGTGGGCTCCAGTCGGCTCCAGTCGGCTCCAGTCGGCTCCAGTCGGCATCGTATCACCATGATTGACACATCAGTCATTAGAAATCTAGGGTGCGCTTATGTCCGCCGCGGTGGCGCGAGTGTTGGTGCTGGAGGCGCCGCGCCGGCTGGTCGCCCGGACGCTGCCGGTTCCCGAGGTCGGCGACGACGACGCGCTGGTGCGGGTCGCGGCCTGCGGATTGTGCGGCACCGATCACGAGCAGTACACCGGCGACATCGCTGGCGGGTTCGCGTTCGTGCCGGGGCACGAGACGGTCGGGACGGTCGAGATGATCGGAGCGCGCGCGGCACAACGGTGGGGCGTGGCCACCGGGGATCGGGTCGCGGTGGAGGTGTTTCAGTCGTGCCGTGGTTGTGCGGCCTGCCGGTCGGGGGACTATCGGCACTGCGAACACCACGGCCTAGCCGACATGTACGGGTTCATTCCGCTGGATCGTCGGCCGGGTCTGTGGGGCGGCTACGCACAGTATCAGTACCTGGCGCCGGATTCGATGGTCCTTGCCGTGCCCGCCGAGCTCGATTCGGTGGTGGCGACGCTGTTCAACCCGCTGGGAGCCGGTATCCGCTGGGGCGCAACGATACCCGAAACCAGCCCTGGCGATGTCGTGGCGGTGCTGGGGCCGGGCGTGCGAGGATTGTGCGCCGCGGTCGCCGCCAAAGAGGCCGGTGCCCGGTTCGTGATGGTGACCGGGCTGGGTCCCGGCGATGCTCAGCGGCTGGCACTGGCCGGTGAGTTCGGGGCCGATTTGGCCGTCGACGTCGCGGCCGAGGATCCGGTTGCCGCGCTGCGTAAGGCGACCGGTGGACTGGCCGATGTGGTCGTCGACGTCACCGCCAAGGCGCCAGCGGCATTCGCTCAGGCGGTCGCGCTCGCGCGGGTCGGCGGCACGGTCGTCGTCGCCGGCACTCGTGGATTCGACAGCGGGGCACCGGGGTTTTCGCCGGATACGTTGGTGCTCAAGGAGTTACGCATCCTTGGTGCGCTCGGTGTGGATGTCACTGCGTATCGGGCGGCGCTTGCGCTGTTGGCGTCGGGACGGTATCCGTTTGCCAGGCTGCCGCGGCGCTGTGTCGGGCTCGACGACGCCGAGGACCTGCTGGCCACCATGGCCGGTGACCGCGAGGGCGTACCGCCGGTGCACGGGGTGATCACGCCGTGACCGAAAGCCGTATCCCCCGCCTGCCGATCGGCGATGCCAAGGCCGCCGCCGTCCAGGCGAGCGTGCCCGATTACATGGCCGAACTCAACATCTTTGCAGTGTTATTGAATCACCCGCGGCTGGCCGCGGCGGTCAACAATCTGCTGGTGGCGATGCTCTGGGACGGGTTGCTCGACGTTCGGCTGCGTGAGCTGGCGATCATGCGGATCGGCTGGCTCACCGCCTCCGAGTACGAGTGGGCACAGCATTGGCGCATCGCGCTGGGTGTGGGCATAACCGCGGATGACCTGCTCGGCTTGCGGGATTGGCCGAGCCACGACGGCTTCGGCCCGGCCGATCGGGCGGTGCTGGCCGCCACCGACGACATGGTGCGCGACGGCGCCGTCAGCGCCGAGAGCTGGGCGGCGTGCGAACGCGAATTCGGCGATCCGGCCGTGCTCATCGAACTGGTCACTGCCATCGGCGCGTGGCGGATGGTCGCTTCGATCCTGCACAGCTTGCGGGTTCCCCTGGAGGACGGAGTGGCGAGCTGGCCGCCCGACGGACAGCCGCCCAGCCGCTAGTAGTGGACGTGACTTTCCGCTCCGTTGCTGCACAGGCAAGATCGCCAGCTGCGGTGGCTGATGGTGGCTGATGGTGGCTGATGCGGGCACGGCGGTGGAGGCACATTTCTCCCGCACAGGGAAGGTAAATATCACTATGATCTTTGGGTCTAGACGACGTCTCCATCCCGACGATTGGAGTCTTGCCGTGCGTCATCGTGATCGCAAGAACTGCACGGTCGGCCTGCCCCGCCGGGAGAGCGTTGCGGGCGTCGGTCGGGCTTTCGCTGCCATGCTGGCCGCGGCGATGATCCTGGCGGTCACCGCCCCGCCTGCCGGCGCCGACATCACCGACCTCATCGACATGGTCATCAACCCTGCGGTGACCGCGGCAGATCCGAGCGTCGCTGCCTCCGATCCGGGCTTCAACGTGGGACTGGGCAACATCGGCGATCTGAACCCGGGCAGCGGAAACATCGGCGATCTGAACCCGGGCAGCGGAAACACCGGCAATTTCAACCTGGGCAGCGGAAACACCGGAAATCTGAACCCGGGCAGCGGAAACACCGGCGACGACAACTTCGGCAGCGGAAACACCGGGGACACGAACATCGGTAACGGAAACACCGGCAATCTGAACTTCGGCAGCGGAAACACCGGCGACGACAACGTCGGATTCGGAAACACCGGTAACTCAAACTTCGGTAACGGAAACACCGGTGACTCGAATCTCGGCATCGGAAACACCGGTAGCCGCGATATCGGCGGCGGAAACACCGGTAGCCACGATATCGGCTTCGGGAACAGCGGCAGCCATGACATCGGTATTGGCTGCACGGGCGACCACCAATTTGGCTGCTTCAACCTGAACTCGGGCAGCGGAAACCTCGGCTTCGGGAACTCGGGCACCGACAACTGGGGCTTGTTCAACTCCGGCCACCACAACATCGGCGCCGGGAGCTCTTTAACCGACGGAGCCGGGCTTTTAAGCGTGGATTTCGGCTCCTCGGGTTTCCGCAACTCGGGCTTCGGCGACTCCGGCTACCTGGACACGGGCCTCGGAAACTCGGGCTACATCAACACCGGCATCGGGAACTCGGGCGGCGCCAACTCGCCGGACGAACCCTGGCAACAGCCCCCGCTACACGAACCCCCGCCGGGTGGTCTGAACACCGGCATCTTCAACTCGGGCGCACTGGACACGGGCATCGGAAACTCCGGCGCCATCGCCACGGTGCACGAACCCACCTCGGGCGCCACCAGCACGGTGGTCGGCGACACCGGCGCATTCAACTCCGGCAGCGGTAACAACGGATCGTTCAACGCGGGCAACGTCAACGCCGGCACCTTCAATGCCGGCAACACAAATACCTTCGACTTCAACTCCGGCGATGTCAACACCGGTTGGGGGAACTCCGGCGACACCAACACCGGGGCTTTCAACTCGGGCAACCTCAACACGGGACTCTTCGGCTCAAGCACCCCGGTGGGCGTTGTCAACTCAGGCTGGGACCAAACGGGCACCGGTCTATCGGGCTACGCGAACAACGGCCACGATGATTCGGGTTTCGACAACGACTACCACGAGACCTATGTCATCGGTGACTCGGGCTTGGAGAACGAGGGCAGCTATGACTCCGGCGTCATCAACGTGGGCGACGATGACTCGGGCATCAGAAACACCGGCCCCCTCCCCATCGACAACCGGCCAGGCGACTCGCCTGGCTTCAACTCCGGCTTCGGAAACGCGGGAACGTACGCCTCGGGCTTGATCGACGCGGGCACCAATGTCTCGGGCACCCTGAACTTCGCTCACCCGGACAGCTACCCATACGGACAGGTCTCGGGCATCCTCGACTCGGATGATCAAACCTCAGGTTGGCTCCACTGAAGTCCGACGTTCCGTTGGTGGCCACCGGGTGCACGGGTTGGTCGTTTCGGTCAAGGTGTTGGTCGACGGGCTCGTTTCGCCACAACCCGGGCTGGTCGCACTGGTTGTCGCCGGGTGCGGAGATCCAGGACTACTTCAGCGCCGCGGTCGACCACTGCGGCGACCCCGTACCGTTCACCCAAGGAAAGGTGTGCTGATGCGAATCGATCCCAGGACTCCGGTGCTGATCGGCGCTGGGCAGGTCAACCAGCGCGACGGCGACCTCGACCCGGTGGGGTTGATGGCGATGGCCGCTCGGCGGGCCGGCGACGCCCGCATGTTGGAAGCGGTCGATTCGATCCGTGTCGTGAATCTGTTGTCCTGGCGCTATCGCGACCCCGGGCTGCTGCTCGGTCAGCAGATCGGCGCCAAGAACTTCTCGACGTGCTACAGCGGCGTGGGCGGCAACGTTCCCCAGTCGCTGCTGAACCAGGCCTGCCTGGATGTCCAGCGGGGGCGGTCCGACGTCGTGCTGATCGCCGGTGCCGAATGCTGGCGCACCAGAATGCGGTTGCGCGCCCAAGGCGAGAAACCGCAGTGGCTATCCCAGGACGACACGGTGCCGGTTGCCGAGGGCGTCGGCGACGACGTTCCGCTGGCGGGACCGGCCGAGCTGCGCATTGAACTCATCCAGCCTGTGCATGTGTACCCGATGTTCGAGCAGGCGCTGCGAA
Organism: Mycobacterium sp. TH-M106; assembly: GCF_057473765.1. Classification (NCBI taxonomy): domain Bacteria; kingdom Bacillati; phylum Actinomycetota; class Actinomycetes; order Mycobacteriales; family Mycobacteriaceae; genus Mycobacterium; species Mycobacterium sp. TH-M106. Next base: position 16,140 of record NZ_JBYCLE010000533.1, read on the forward strand.
TCGCCGCCGGCGAGCCACCGGGCCAGCACCGCCGCCGGATCGGTGAGCTGTGGTCGCAGTTCAGCGCAATCGCCGAACACAACCCGAATGCGTGGAGCACAGAAGTCATCCCGGCAGAACAGATTTGGCAGCCCGGGCCGAACAATCGGATGATCAGTTGGCCCTACACCAAGTTGATGAACTCCAACAACATGGTCGATCAGGGCGCGGTCGTGGTCCTGGCATCCGCCGAAGCCGCTGAGCGGTTCAAGATTTCGTCGGATCGGTGGGTCTTCCCTTATGCCGGAACCGATTCACACGACACGTATGCCATCGGTGAACGCCTCGACTACCACCGGTCACCGGCGATTCGGATCGCAGGCAGCCGCGTCTTGGAACTGGCCGGCCTCAGCGTCGACGACGTCGAGTTCGTGGACATTTACTCGTGTTTTCCCTCCGCGGTTCAAATCGCGGCGGCCGAACTCGGCCTTCCGGTAGGCGATGGCAAGCGCCCGCTGACGGTGACCGGCGGCATGACTTTCGCCGGGGGACCGTGGAACAACTACGTCACCCACTCCATCGCAACTATGGCCGGGTTGCTCATCGAAAACCCAGGCAGTGTGGGGCTGGTCACCGCCAACGGCGGGTACCTCACCAAACACAGCATCGGCGTCTACGGAACCACGCCGCCCGACACCGAATTCCGATGGGAAGACGTGCAATCGGAGGTCGACCGCCAGCCGGCCCGCAAAGCCATCGAGGCATGGGAGGGCGTCGGCACCATCGAGACGTGGACCGCGCCGTTCGACCGCGATGGAAACCCCGAGAAAGCGTTCGTCGCCGTGCGCACATCTGAGGGCGCGCGGACGTTGGCGGTGCTCACCGCTGCCGGCGATGCGCAGGCAAGCGTGCGTGAGGACATCGCGGGCGCCAAGGTTGCTGTTCACGCCGACGGCACGGCCACGCTGGGATAGCACGTTATTGTCATGTCCGGCTCGGCTGCATAGTCCCGTCTGCATCAGCCTGACGTAACGTCTCACCGGTGATACACTGCTGAGATGGACACAGTAACAGTGCGCGAACTGCGCAACAGCGGGGGAGAGGTCCTGCGCCGCGTCGAGCACGGCGAACGCATCGTCGTTACCCGCGACGGTACGCCAGTGGCGGAACTTCGCCCTTTACCCCGATCCAGCGCCGGCCCAGCCGAACTCATTCGTCGCCGCAAGAATCTTCCACAGGTGAATCCAGATGTGCTGCGGCGCGACATCGACAACCTGATCGACCCGTCGCTGTGACAGAAGCTTCGAGTCGGGGGATGCTGGACACCTCCACGGTGATCCTCCTCGGCCAGATTGCGGACCCGACCGAGCTTCCCGGCGAATCGGTGATAAGCGCGATAACGCTGGCCGAGCTGTCCGTAGGTCCGCATGTTGCACACGACGATGCCGAGCGCAGTGCCCGTCAGCAGCACCTACAGCAGGCCGAGGCGGACTTTGATGCGCTTGCGTTCGATGGTGATTGCGCGCGGGCATTTGGCGCTGTAGCGGCGGCACTACGCGCATCGGGGCGCAAGCCGGCGGCGCGAGCGTACGACGCACTCATCGCGGCGAGTGCGATCGCGCACGTGTTGCCGCTCTACACGTGTAATCCGACCGACTTCGCAGGAATCCCGCGGCTCGAGCTCCGGCCGGTCAGCCACCCTCATCACCGATAGGGAAGATATTGCTCGGTCGCTGCCTTACGGCGTTACCGAGTCGATCAAGCATTCGTCGAGCTGATGCAGACGGCGAAGCGGCACGGTATTAACCTGACTTGGCCGATGCGCTAGTCGCCATCGGCGAAGAACAACCCTGCCAGGAGGTGGATGATGGTGCCGCCACGGTGGCCTTTGCCGCCTGGGGGCGCCTGTTCGGCGCTAGCGTGCTTTGTGGCGCACCGGCGAAATGGCTGCATGGCCTTCCGGCCGAGAACACTTAGCCCTTGAAGCCGCCGGCACGCGCGCTAGGTAGCGTCTTGGTCTTCCTCGGGGAGGGGGACAACGATAGCCTGGTCGATGACGTCGACTTGGTTGGCGTCCCAATCGCTAAGCGCGCCGACGTGGGTGATGTCCAGCCCGGGGTCAGCGTCAGCATCGATAACAAGGCGCTGTTCCACCGCGTCTGCCTCAGCTGCTTCATCAGGTAGAACGATGTTCTCGACGTCCTTCATGATCGGAACCCCTCCCTTCTTTCTTCCCGGCGGCACTGCGGCCGGCGGCCGGTCTGCGGTCGACCTTGAGTTTGGCGTTAAGCAGCTCAAGCTGTGTGTAATCCGATTCCAGCTGGCTGGTTTTGGTTTCTAGGTCCAGGATCTGGGCGATGCCGGCGAGGTTGACGCCTTGGTCGACCAGCTCGGTGATCCGCTGCAGGCGCGCAAGGTCGTCGTCGCTGTAACGGCGGGTGCCGCCGTCGCTGCGCGCAGGCCTCAACAGCCCGCGACGCTCATAGAGCCGAAGTGTCTGTGGGCCGATACCGGACAGCTCGGAGGCTACCGAGATGCCGTAGACACCGCGCGCCGATCGAACTGGTGAATCGTTGGCCAACCGCTTCTCCTCAAAAAGTTTCGATTGCTACTTGCGGAAGTATACACCCCGTGGCACGATTAGTCTATGTTCGCAGACATAGATCGTCTGCCTGACTGAGAGGAGAAACCATGGTGCTGATGCGTACAGATCCTTTTCGTGATCTCGACCGCTGGACCCAGCAGGTCCTGGGCACCGCCGCCAGGCCGGCGGTGATGCCGATGGATGCCTGGCGAGACGGCGATCAGTTCATCGTCGAGTTCGATCTGCCTGGAGTGAAGGCGGATTCCCTCGATCTCGATGTCGAGCGCAACCTGCTCACGGTGCGTGCCGAGCGCCCCGGTTTGGACCAGGACCGGGAAATGGTCGCGGCTGAGCGGCCTCGTGGTGTGTTTAGCCGCCAGCTGTTCCTCGGGGAAAACCTCGACACCGACAAGATCGGCGCCGAATACCACGACGGTGTGCTGCGGCTGACGATCCCGGTGGCCGAGAAGGCCAAGCCACGTCGCATCGAGATCAGCCACGATGGTCAAAAGACGGCGATCAACGCTTGACCACAAACCGGCTAGCGGCGAGGCCACGTTCAGGCGGAAGGGGTGAGAAAGATGATGACCGACACGCTTACTGACGCTCTGCTAGAAGAGGCGGAGGCCGTCCTACGCGCTGAATGGATGCGCCTGCAGCACGACACCGCATTGCGCGAGCGTCAGTTCGCCGGGGTTTGCGCCCAGACACCCGCCGCCCGGCTTCGCCCGCATCAAGTCGCCCTGCTCACGGCAGCCAGCGACCGGCCCGGCGCGCCGCCATCTAGTGGCACCAGACAGTGGTCCACCCGGTGGCGGCCAGGGCCAGTCTGGCCCACTCAGCGGTCTCCTCCGACGAAGCACAATCAAACCAGCCAACCGCGTTGCCTGAAACGGAGGTGATGCATCGCTAGTCGAGAAACCTCGATACCGTGAACCCCCCGTGCCGTCCACCGCTGCTAGTCGTTACCGATTGAGGCGCCTGACGTAGTAGTGCGCGCGCATCGCCACTGAAGTGGCCGTTTTGGTGGACCGCACACGATGTCGTCGACCGGGGTGGGCGCGCACGACAGCCCAGTGCCCGCCCGCCCCGGTGTCGCGCCTGACCTTCGCAGGCGCGGAAAGTTGCGGCGCGGCGCAGGCGCGTTCAAAGAAATCTGTGTCCTTTCGCATCGAGCACTCCCACCCAGGTGCTGACCGCTCATCTACGGCCGAATCAGACGATGCGGTAGGTCTGCACCGCGTGCGCGACCACGTTGCCCTCGGCGTCGGTGGCGGTGATCTCGGTGAACGTGAGTTCCTTGCGCCGCCGCACGGTTCGGCCGTGGCACAGCAGATCCGACCGCTTGGCGGCGCCGACGTACTGGATGCTCATCGCCACCGTCGAGGCGCGCAAGCCCTTGTCGAAGTCGTGGTTCGACCAGGCCGCCGCTGCGCCCGCGGTGTCCATCACCGTCGCGATGACTCCGCCGTGGAAGTAGATGCCGTCGTTGGTCAGGTCGCCGCGGAACGGCAGCCGGATGGTGACGGAGTCAGGCTCGTAGCGTTCGAAGACGACGCCGAGGCCGGCCAGAAACGGCGTGGTCGGCATCAGATCCCGGATCGCCAGGCGGCGCTTGCGCTGCTGTTCGTCGGTTAACTGCTGGGCCATAGCAGGCACAGTAGCGCACTCGATTGACATGTCAATCAATAACTCGTAGCGTCGTGTTGTGCGGACGAGAGTAGCCGAGTTGCTCGGCGTGGAATTTCCGATCTGTGCGTTCAGTCACTGTCGCGACGTCGTGGCGGCCGTGTCAAAAGCGGGCGGATTCGGAATCCTTGGCGCCGTGGCGCACAGCCCGGCCCGGCTGGAAACCGAGCTGACCTGGATCGAGGAACAGACTGGCGGCCTGCCCTACGGGGTGGACCTGCTTTTGCCCCCGAAGTACGTGGGCGCCGACGAAGGCGGGATCGACGCCGGACAGATCCAAGACCTGCTGCCCGCCGAGCACCGTGCTTTCCTCGACGACTTGTTGGCCCGCTATGACATCCCGGTGCCCGACGACGAACACCGGCTGCCGATCAAAGCCGGACTGCGGGTGTCGCCCAAGGGCTACGAACCACTGCTCGACATAGCCTTCGCGCACGACATCCGGTTGATCGCCAGCGCACTCGGTCCACCCCCGGCCGACCTGGTGGAACGCGCTCACGCCAACGGCGTCGTCGTGGCGGCGCTGGCCGGCACCAAGCAGCATGCGGTGCGCCACGCCGACGCGGGCGTCGACCTCATCGTCGCGCAGGGCACCGAGGCCGGCGGGCACACCGGCGAGGTGTCGACGATGGTGCTGGTTCCCGAGGTCG